>JAYUEU010000208.1:0-8934 GCA_043739065.1 Synechococcales cyanobacterium
AAGACCCGGAGTTCACGCCTGTCCCAAGCATCCCGTATTGCTGCTACCTTCCGGTCCTGACAAAATTTGGGCGTTGAAACCGCATGAGTCCGAGTCAGATTCCAATATAACATACATTGCCCTGTATTTTTACGATCGGAAACTACGACTTATTTTAGGGGCGGCTTACGACCTAAGTTCCTTCGGAATGACCGCTATCCTAGAGGTAGACGGCAGTATTAAATCTATTTTCTGGAGACGTAACCCATGAGCTTGAGTGACTTGGTACAAAGGGCAGTCTATATCGGAATCGGGGCGGCATCCTATGCTGGGGAAAAGGCTGGAAGTAAATTGGGCGAGTTTGGTGATCAACTGCCAAAGCTGGTGAACGAGATAGTAGAGCGGGGTGAGATGACCACGGAAGAAGCACGACGCTATGTGGATGAGAAGATGAAGACGGTTCAACAGGAACTTGAAAATTTTGCTCAACAAGCTCAACAAGCCCAGCAAGCTCAAAAACCAGAAGACAAACCTAAAGAACCCCGTCGCATTGAGATTGTGGATGAGGATGAGGTTTCTGCCCCGAAGAGTAATTCCGCGAGTAATTCAGCCGCTCAGCCAGAAGTCCTCAACCCAGAGGAGGCTCCTAAATCTGAAAGTAGCGGCAATCCTGTAGAAGATATGCGTCGTCAAGTGGCTGAACTTCAAGAAGAATTGCGACGACTACGATCGTAAGATTTAGACCTGGGCTGCATGGCATAGTTGTTAAACCAGCCCTTACGCCAAAAGAATGTCACCATACCGACAGCCACGATCGCCATCACACCCAAACAAATGACATAACCATAGGGTGAGTTGAGTTCTGGCATATTCAACCGCGATTTTTCAGGGTTGAAATTCATTCCATAAATCCCAGCAATGAACGTTAACGGGATAAAAATACTAGAAATCACGGTCAGAAACTTCATAATTTCGTTCATCCGATTGCTCACGGACGAAAGATAGACATCCATCAAACTAGACGCGACTTCTCGGTAGGTCTCCACCATGTCCATAACCTGCACGGAATGGTCATAACAGTCGCGCAAATGCAGCCGCACCTCGTCGCCAATCAATGGATTCTCATCCCTAATTAGGGAATTAATCGCATCTCGTTGGGGCCAAATGGCGCGACGAAGTGTAATTAGATCACGCTTCATTTGATGAATTTTTTCAAGGGTATGAGCAGTTGGGTTAGCGACCACTTCGTCTTCGAGAAATTCCAAGGCTTCGCCGTAAGCTTCTAAAACCGGAAAAAATCCATCAATAATCGAATCTAGCAACGCATACATTAGGTAGTCGGCTCCTTTTTTTCGGATTGTGCCCCGGCCATCTCGCAGACGCGATCGGACAATTTCAAAGCAGTCGTAATCTGGCTCTTCTTGAACGGTTAAGACATAGTTCGATCCCACCACGAAGCTCACTTGCTCTGTTATGAAGGCAGAATGGAGCGAATTTTCGTCTAGCGTTCCGGTCAAAACCACCATGCGAGCAATAATTAACAATTGTTTTGCCGAGTCCTGCACTTTCGGACGCTGAGGGACATTCACGATGTCTTCTAATAGCAGAGGATGTAACTGGAAGACTTCACCCACTTGACGCAGTGTCTCTTCATGACCCAAGCCTTTGAGGTCAATCCAGGTTATGGACGAATGCTCAAGGTAGAATTTAATTTCTAGAGGAGTTACTCCCGTCCGGTCTTCACAGCTATCGGATGCGTAGTCTAAGATGTCGATCTCAGGTGGCGCAGATTCGGGCCGAATGTTCAATGTGCCGGGAATGCTGCCGATGCTCTCGTGGAAATATTCTGGCTTTGTTGGGTTTGATGACCTGAATGACCTCGGTCCGGACAATTTCGACCGAGACGATCGGTATGAACGAGGGTGCGCCATGGCCTATTCTTAAATTCGGTACGCCCTCAACCATACTCTCCCTATGCCTGAATCGATGCCTGATATTCAAAAAAATTCGACCGATGCTTTGGTTGACCCAGCGACTGATAGCGCGACTGACGCATTGAGCGAACCCTTGACTGACGACGACCAAACTCCAAAGCGATCGCCGGGATTGATTGGCAAGGTCTTGGCTCCGGCGGTCCGGCTTTGGTTAAAGTCCCAAACGGAGCATCTTGAAGATCTTAAACTTTCAATTCAGGCAGGCGATCGGCAGATTCTTTCGGGCCAGATCCCCAGAATTGAAGCCTCCGTCGTGGCAGCAGTTTATCAAGGTATCCACATCCGCGATCTTCAGCTTACGGCTCAAGAAATTCAAGTTAATCTCGGTCAAGTAATGCGAGGTAAGGCATTAAGACTATTAGCAGCATTTCCGATCGATCTCAAACTGTCCTTATCTGAAGAGGATCTAAATCGATCGCTCTGTACCCCGATGATTCAGCAGGCTGTGACCCAATTTTTGATGGGCATTTTGGGATCTGTTGATGGAAGTTCTCAGAACCGTTTAGCCATTACAAATCTTAAAGCTAAGTTACAAGATGACGTAATTGTCCTGTGTGGAAATCTACCGTCTAGTGCTGGTGACGCTCAGGGTAATACGACAGAGATTGCCATTCGTACCGGACTTCAGCTCACCCAGCCCAACAAAATCGCACTCCAAAATCCGGTCTGGCTTCCCCATGCAAAAGCTAAGCGGGGTATGGCAATAACAGAACTTAATGGCTATGAATTCGACCTCGGACCGGGCACATCTATGACTCAGGTGACGATCGAATTAGGCAAAATATCCTGCACTGGCCGACTTACTGTTCTACCCTAATTTCCGAATTCTGATAATGCTCTTTCTGATAATGCTCTTATGTACAGAATTCGACACAGAAGGCGGAGTGAGACTACGTACATGCGTCAATAGTTCTATTATTCCTAGAATTAGCTTAACTATGTCAATAGAATTAGAAACATAAGAACTTGATAGAATTTAGTTAATATAATTTTTACCCAATCATTAGCTTTGGTAAAATTCAATTTTAATAAAATCAATTACGTTGGTGAACTTGTCTTTTTGAGTTCAATTTTTACTTGTTAGTTTTGATGTTCCTTTAATTTTTTGGGAGACTGTTTATGCAGTCCAATCGCCCTATTCAAGGGAACTCTGGATACGGTCACGTGTCTGATTTTTCATACAATGATTCTGGTTCATTAACATCTAGTGAAGATTTTCTTTCTCAGCACCAGTCCTCTCCCCTGCATCGACAACATCGTATTGCTATTTTAATTGACGGAGCCAGTTTATTTTATGCGGCGCTACAGTTGCAAATCGAAATTGACTATTTGAAACTTTTGGCTTATCTCAGGGACGATCGTCCTCTGTTGCGGGCATATTTTTATACGGGGATCGATCGTGCGAATGAGCGCCAGCAAGGGTTTTTGTTGTGGATGCGGCGCAATGGTTATCGGGTTTTCACAAAAGATTTGATTAACTTGCCGGATGGAAGTCGGAAGGCAAATATGGATGTGGAAATGGCGGTGGATATGTTGATGTTGGGAAATTATTGCGATACGTTGGTGCTGCTTAGTGGTACGGGGGATCTAAATTATGCAGTGGATACGCTATCTTACCGTGGGGTCAAAATTGAGCTATTTAGTCTTCGTGCTAATACTAATGAGCAATTAATAAATCTTGCCGACCGGTTTATTGATTTGAATGACATTAAAGATTTAATTCGGAAAACATCAGATGAACTTCCTGATTCAAAATGAGCCTTTAATTATCACTTCACCAATGGCACCAATAAAGTCACAAAATAATAGACCAACGGTGCCGTAAACAAATAGCTATCAGTCCGATCGAGAATGCCGCCATGACCGGGAATTAAATCGCCAGAATCTTTGACTCCAGCATCTCGTTTCATCAAAGATTCTGTCAGATCGCCCAGCAAACTCACCACCCCAATCATCAATCCAAATAGCGCACCCGTTACTCCAAAAAATCCCCAGCCCATGGTCTTGGCTCCAACGATCGCCACCAAAATACTGCCTAATGTTCCAAAAAATGCGCCTTCCCAAGTTTTCTTTGGACTGATGTCAGAAAGTGGCGTTTTCCCAACCATTCGGCCCATCACATAGGCACCAATATCTGCGGCCCAAATACAGCTAAAGGCTAATAATGTCACCTGTAATCCTTGAGGCAATTCTGTTGCGCCCGCTAGCCAAAATCCATCTAGCGGCAAATTACTTACCGCACTCTGCCCTAAATCGCGCAGTCGAATCCAAAAGCTAGGCAAAAAACCCGTATAAAACAAGCCCATGACAGAGGCGGATAAATCGGCGATCGTGGCTAGTTTTGGCTGAAATAAAAGATAAAAACAAATTAAGGTTCCCGCGATCGGCAACAGCGCATCCGTTAAGGTTGGATTTACGTGAGACATCAAGATCAAAGTTTGACTCAGGATCATCGTTGTCCGTACCGCTGGCAAGATCCCTTTTGCTGCCACCATCCGAAAATACTCCAACTGTCCCAAGTAGACCAGCACCGCCAACGCGATTGTGAAGTACCATCCGCCCAAAATAAGCATGGCAATAGCCACCGCGATTCCCACCACGCTGCTAATAATTCGCTTTAGGGTTTTCGATCGCAACTCGTTCACCTGAAGATTAAGACTGAAGATTAAGGCAAGACTAAAATGTCATTATTCTAGTCACTGTAACTGTACTGGATTCTCGGAAATTTGCCATCAGATTAAAATCTATACCCGTAGACTAAATTCATAGGCCAAATTCACAACTTTTCACCACTCAACACAAACATCGGATCCACTGCCGCAAAGACCTGGTGATTGCCCCGCTTTTCTAACCGATTAATTGCCGACTGTACAATCTCAATATTCCGCACCTGTAACTCCGCAAAGCTCTCTGAAACTTGATATAAGCTTTCCAGACTCGGCGCAATGGTAACAATTCGTCCACCGGGTTTCAGCCGTTTCCACACCGCACTCAAAATGGGCTTAATCGGTCGCCCTCCTTCCAAACAAATCCGATCGGGTGCGGTCTTTAATGCGGCCAAACATTCAGGTGCACTGCCCTCAACCACTTTCACATTCTTGACTCCAAACCGATCGCAATTTCGCGCAATCAAGCTCGCCACTTCCCCATCACGCTCGATCGCCACAATCTTGCCTTCGGGCGAAAAAAGTCCTGCTTCCACCGAAATTGTCCCTGTTCCGGCCCCAATATCCCACAGTACTGAGTCAATTTGAAGGCGTAAGTAGGACAGCATTAACAAGCGAACTTCCCGTTGTGTGATGGGAATTCCAGGTAAGGTTTCAAAGTAATCATCCGGGATTCCGGGCGTAACATAAGGCCAGAATGGAGCAGACATAATTCCCCGAGAACAAAATTATTTTTTAAAATGATTAACTTGACTCACCCCACCCACTCGATCGCTATGGTCTAGATCGCCTATGGTCCTGCAAAGATTGCTTCCTCAATATCTTGACGACTCAAGGAATATTTAAACGATCGCACCACTTCCCCCACGCCATTGCCGACGTATCGCACGATCACTTGTTCTGTATCCAATAACAGCTCGGCTTGCCAGGACGATCGCATGACGGTCCAGCGATGTCGTAATCGTTCATCTTGGCGACATCCTAAGGACAAAAGCCACTCTTCTAATTGCGGCAATGGATGATTATAGAGGGCAGTATTCGACGGAGGTAAATTCATGGTGAAGCTTAATTGTGTAGATTATCTTAATTGTGTAGATTATATTGTGTCGATCGGATAGGTAGAAAAACAGGTCTCAAAACCCTACGGTATCAGGCTTTAAACACACTTAACAAGATCACCAATCCAAGACATCCCAGAAACGTCGCTCCCATCAAAAAAAGAGCAAACTGTTCACCCGGCGATAGGTGCCGATCTTCTGCGTCCAAATACGCGCTGAATTGAGGATCGAAGTGGGTGTGTGGCTTGGCGATGGGATTCTTGGGATTACTTTTGGGATTACTTTTGGGATTAGATGATGACGGTGAAGGCGTTGAATATAGCGATGGAATCGATCGCACCATTGAAATAGACGAATAACCAATTGACCGATCGTAATGTAGACGACGTTCAGGATTGCTCAACGTGGCATAAGCTTCATTCAGGATTAGAAATCTCTGCGTCGCCAGTAACGCTGGCAAATGGGTTGTATCAGGGTGATATTGCCGACTTAATTCCCGGTACGCCCGTCGAATGTCTCCGTTAGATGCCGAAACCTGAATCCCTAATCGCTCATAGTGCGTCGGCTGTTCGGTTGTTGTCTCAGAAAACCCCATAACGATCGCCTTCCCCAATATCCGTCTTTATATTATTGGGAACTCGCTTCAGATACGCAAGCTTTGAATATCACATTTAAGTTCAAGATTTAACTTCTATTAATCAGCTCGGTAAATATAATGTTTCCCAGAATTTAACCAAAATTCAATGTATCAATTACCTTACCTTGAACTTCACCCTCTACATTTAGCTTCTAAAGATTGAATATTTAGCTTCAACCTATACGTACTTAGTTTGAATTTATACATTTTAGTTTCAATTTATGGTAATCCCTCTACCGCAAGGATAGAAAAAAGCAGCCGAATCTAGAAGCCCCGTAGGATAAACTGCCATGAAGTACGGTTTACTCCTCATCTTTTACACAAGGGCATTATCCAATTTATGCACAATCAGTGCTCGGTCAGCACTAGGTTGAAGTCTGCACTAAGTCACTATTTCTTGTGAATTTTTAAGGTTAGCTCATGCAATTCTCATCAATCGTCCAGCCAACGCGATCGACCTCTACCCCACTTGCTCCTATTCAGGAAGTTCTTGAAGATCTCTATCAAACTAGGGGCTTGAAAACTTTCCGTAGAGGACAATTCATTCCCCTCTATGAAAACGATATTTGGCTCGTATATCGAGGCGTAGTGCAACTCAGTACTCTTTACCCTAATGGAGATGAAGCCATCCTTGGCCTGATTTCGCCGCTGATGCCTTTTGGTGAACCCCTTAGCTTTATGCAGCCTTACAGTGCAATGGCTCTTTCTGACGTGGACCTCATGCGCTTGAACTGGGAAGAAGTTTTACAGTCACCCGCAATGACGCAATGTCTGTTTGGTCAAATGAAGCGTAGGCTTCAACAGAGTGAATCATTATTGGCGATCGCAAGTTATCGCCGAGTGGAAGATCGACTTGTGGAATTTTTAGCATTGTTGAAGCGAGAAATTAGTTCACCCATTACCCTAAAGGGAAAATCCCTAAATCGCATCACTATTCGTCTAACCCATCAACACTTTGCAAATGCGATCGGTACTACGCGCGTCACGATTACCCGACTATTGGGCCAACTCCGCGATCGGGGCGTTCTGGACTTCGATGATACTCGTCACATCATTCTGCCTTAGTAAACATTCTGCCTTAGTAAAATAGACAATAAACTAGTCAATCAATAAATTAAAAAAGGGTGATGTACTGGTTCTAGAACATCACCCTTTTCAATTAATTCTTAAAGTAATTACGCAGCTAAATTAGCAGCTACGAAATCCCAATTCACAAGCTTGTCCAAATAGTTGGCAATGTAGCCAGGGCGAGCATTTCGGAAGTCGATGTAATAGGCGTGTTCCCACACATCTAAGGTCAACAATGGCTTCTGACCTTTAGTTAGAGGGTTGTCGGCATTCGCAGTCTTGGTGATTTTTAAAGTGCCTGCGTCTTCCACAAGCCATGCCCAACCGCTGCCGAATTGAGTAGCTGCTGCTGCTGAAAATTCAGTTTTGAAGGCATCATAGCTACCAAATGCTGCTTCAATCTTCTTGAGTAAATCACCTGTTGGTGCACCGCCGCCGCCTGCTTTTAGGCTGTTCCAGAAGAAGCTGTGGTTCCACACTTGAGCCGCATTGTTGAAGATTCCGGCTTGGTCTGCGTTGCCCGCTGTCATGGTGATAATGTCTTCTAGGGATTTGCCTTCGAACTCAGCTTTGCCTTCTACTAATTTGTTGAGGTTGTCAACATAGGCTTTATGATGCTTGCCATAGTGATATTCAAACGTTTCAGCCTTCATCCCAGCGGATTCTAAGGCGTTAGGTGCGAATGGTAATGGTGATTGCTCGAATGCCATGCTAAATACTCTCTCTACAATTGTATAACTTCATCTCTCTTAACAATTTTAACAGATTTCTCACAGGCTTGACTAAACAAAAGCCTTTACGAGGCAGATTCCTCTCAGACTTAATTAAACAAAAAACTCACCAACTCAGATTATTTAGAGTGCTGCTTGATCAATTTTTTTAGCGGTTCGTAGGTTAGAACCGGGTGCGGATTTTAGAATCACGGCATCGATCGGAACGACACCTGATTCATCGCTGCCCAAACAAGTGGCGGCCCCATAGGACAAGTCGAGAATTCGTAAATGCTCATCCACATAAGGACCACGATCGTTGATACGAACAATGACCTGCTTGCCATTTTTTTTGTTTGTGATTTTCACATAGGTATTGAAGGGTAATGTTCGGGATGCAGCGGTTAAGTCAAACTGGTTATATACTTCGCCCGTGGCGGTGATTCGGCCATGAAAATAGGGACCGTACCAAGATGCTGAACCACTAATGGCTTCATTTGTTTCCTCTAGACCGTATAAATTCGACTGGGCTTTAGCTAGCTCTATCTCCGGTTGGCCGACAGCAGCGCGCAGATGATTAATCCAGTTGATCGCAATTAGATCTCCATTGCGACCTAGCTGTTGTGAAAGTTCTGGGGTAATAACAAATACAGTCTTATCGCCCAGCATCATTATTGGGTGGTCGTCTTGGTAAACGGCTCTCAGTTTAGAAAGATCTAAGTTGTCGGTCCTTAGTAGTTCGCTTAATCGAGTGGATAATTCCTCGGCAGATTGTCGGGTAGGAAGTTCTGCAATCTGACACCCTTTTACCCACACTTGAAA
>JAYUEU010000209.1:0-3343 GCA_043739065.1 Synechococcales cyanobacterium
TCGATTAAATCATTCAACATAATGTCGTGACCGATCGTGGCGATATGGTGGCCTTGTTCATCATCGACAGGGGTGACAAGGGAGACTATCCATTGTTTGGAGGATGGGTCAAAGTGAATGCCTGTCCAGCGAGGAGTTCGAGAAGGATTGTTAGTTTGATTTGCTATTGTCCCGTATTCTTCCTTGGTCATATCTAAATCTGAGAGATTGTAGAGTGCCCAGGGCGTACCATTCCAATAATTAGCCCCAGCATTGCTTGAACTCGCGATCCAAAGATCCATAAAACTAGTTTGCCAACCACGTCCATAAATTGTACTGAGCTGATGGAATACTAGAATTTCTTGTTTGAATTCCTGAGTTAGCGGGACCCCGGAACCAATAAATACTGTTGCGTTTTGTAAGGTATCAAAGTCTTTAAGGGGTCTGGTTTGATCAAAGTTACGATAGGTTGTGTCCGACCAAGGCTTCATTAAGGCATTGAAGGCGATGTCAGGATTGGTCGATCTTGCTTTTTTGATCTCGTTTAGGAGAATGGGTTTTAGATGAGCATGATTTTTCTGGGCGAGCTGGAAAATTTGACTTTCGTATTTGCTACGTTCATTTACATAGTTTTTAAGTTCGTTAATGGCTTGGGTTTTTACAGTCCCAACAGCATGACGATAAGCAAGGATTATTGAGAGTCCAGAAAGCCCTAAGATGGGTAATCCGAGCCAAAGCATGGACTTATAAAGAATCGATCGGCGAATCGCCAAGGGAATATGCTTGGTAAGCTGATACATCTGAACTGAAATGGGGGTTGAACAAGTAGAAAAAGATTTATTTAATCTTGTTTTATGACCTAGGGTTCCCAAACTCTATGCTGTTTTACCAAATCAGTAAGTATTTTTCACACAAAAGTGAGCTGAGTTGATTTAGCTCTTAGACAGTTCAATTACCTATAACAGCGATTTGCTACATCAGTTGATTTATAACGATCGATAAAACGTCAGTAGATCTTTAGCAAGTGCTTTATTGGTATAGAGAGACATACAGCGTTGGTAGCCCGATCGCCCTAAGTTTTCCATAAAGCTCCGATCGTTAATCAATTGCGAAAGCCGATCGCATAATGCTTCCGAATCTCCTTCTGGAAACACCAACCCCGCATCTGCAATCACGTTGGGAATCTCGCCGGAGTCTGAACCGATCACCGGAACTGCCGCAGCCATTGCTTCAATTAGTACATGACCAAACTGTTCTTTCCAACCTGTGGCGGTTAATGTTTTGAATTTGTACGTTGTTTCTGATGGTAAAACCAATGTATTCATAGCGCTAATATACTGTGCAACTTGATCATGGTTGACACTATCAAGTTGAATTAACTGACTATCTAATCCTAATACCTGTGCAGTTTTTAGTAATTCAGATTTAAGTTCACCTCGTCCGAGAAGTAGAAGTTTAAACGCTCGGTTTCCCAGTGCTGCTACCGCTTTCAATAAGGTATGTAAGCCCTTTTCAGGAACAAATCGACCGACAAATCCAATCACAAATTCGTTGTCTTGAATACCAAGACGCATTCTAATTTCTGTTGCATCTTGTGGTTTGAAAAGAGTCTCATCTACCCCAAGTTGTGGCATGATTTTCATGGGTCGATCGTAGCCTTTATCTCGCAAAATTGTATAACCAGCACTATTGCCAACAACAATACCATTAGTATTATTTAAATTGTATTGTTCTAACCAAGAGAATGGAATTTTCAGATCATAGGGCAGATTCCACCAAGTAAAGAAGAGCATTTTTGCTTTCAATCTCAGCAATTTATTTAACGTAATCAATTGAGCATAGGCCAATGATTTTGAGCCTTGTTCTACTTGAATGATGTCGGGTTTGAACGATCGTAGTAATTCGACCAACCCCCAACCAAAACATAATGCACCTTGATTATTTTCGCTAAAATTTGCGATCGGCACCACTCGAAAATTACCATCATGCCAACCCTGCGATTCAATACTGTCACGCATTACGCCGCCCGGTCTCCATCGCTTTGGGACGACGATTGTCACTTCTAAACTCGGATCAAGTTGAGCTAAAAGACGGAATTTCTCACAATTGAGTTTAACAATATAGGAATGACTGACGACCAGAATTTTCATGATTAGTTATTATTGTTGTTTTCTATACAGTGGATCTCGATCGCTGCACCATTGTCCGTTATCCCATAATCCCTTCACCTGCGACCATACTGCATCCCCAAACCCCAGCATATAGAAGACAAATCGTGATGCAATCTTTAAGGGTGAACCTGATTTATGGCATGGTGGACGGCCTAAGACATGACAATCAAACAATTGACTATAAAAACGTAAACATTGAGTAGGTGTTAAATGCTTTAATCCCATAATAAAATGATTGTGGTAGAACGTCATTTGATAGCTCAGGGATTTCGTTGTAATATCGTGACATCCTCCTGTTTCCTCACCTAAATGAACCAAATGTGACAATGGATCATACCAAATCAAATAGGGCGTTTTACGAAATCTTAATCCAAAATCTGATTCTTCTCGCACTGCACTCCCACGATATCGCTCATCAAACCAAATGCCTTGTTCAAAAAAGATCTCGCGACGATAGGACATATTACAGCCCCTTGCACTCAAAACCTGTTGCGGTTTGACAGTATGGACTAAATTGATGTGGTACCAGGCGATCGCGGGATCCATGGCTTCTGGTGGTAAATCTTGTATTTCCAAATCACTAGAATGATCTGCCAATTTCATCCGATCGAATACCCGTCCAGCCACACCGCCCACATCAGCGCGATCGTAATTTTTAGCATGAGCAGCTAGATATCCTGTCGGCAATTCCACATCATCATCAACAAAGACTATAATCTCACCTTTTGCACGGCGAACCCCATAATTTCGCGCTCCCGGCAAACTCGCCCAATCCAATTTAAAAAGTTTGATTTTGCCCCATTCAGCCATTTGATTCAGAAATCGATCGGTCTCTAGTTGATGATGAGCAGTTTGGTCTACAACAATAATCTCAAATGCTAGATAATCTTGTTTCAAAACATCATTGATTGAATCAATTAATGCCTGCTCTCGACCATAGGTTGCAATGATGACTGAAATAAAACGTGCCATAGCAATAAACCATTTGATTTGTATGTTGTCATGTAGAGATCCCTCTTTGCTCAAGGGTCTATAAGGGATCCACTTCTATCTCTTTATCCAATTCTGGTAGTTTTAAAATTACTCCTGCCATAAACCAGTAATATACGGCCACTGGATCGACATCCAATGGATAATAGTAGGTGTTATAGCTAATAAATAAAACAAACACCCAAAGTGCTGCCCCGGCCCCC
>JAYUEU010000210.1:0-7846 GCA_043739065.1 Synechococcales cyanobacterium
CAATTGGGTTCGGGTGAGAGTTTGGACCTAGAACAAATTGTTCGGGCAATGACGGTGCATCCTGAGTTAGTAGCGGGTGTGGGTGAATTTGATACAGAAGTAATGCGATTGACTCAGGGCGAAATTGTCAGTAAGTCTGGGGCGGAAGGCATTCAGTGTTTGGGTCGCGTCCGGGAAGGCATGGGGATGGCCATTAAGGTCGTCGATGGATCGAAGCGGGCTAAGTATGCCGTAGCAGTAAATTTATTGGAGCAGATGGGTTGGATTGGTCCAGTGGCGGTGGATGAGTTGACGGAGCGATTTGTTGCGATCGGTCCCTTCAAGCGCTTAGAAATTGAGGGCGAGTTGTCGTCGTAGGAAAACAGAAGCAAGGGGCACATGAGTAGGGCATAGGATCCACACCCTTACGGGGATTGGGATTGTTCTATAATCTAGAGGGCTTAGATAGTTCTGAATTCGGGGCTAAACGAGCTAATGCTGCGATTCGATCGGGGTAATTAGATTTAGTATTCTGTTGCGTACAGGCGGCTCCAGTGGCTCCAAGATGTATTCACTTTTTAGGATTTACTCCATGAATCGATCGAACCAGACAATTTTGACCGTAGAGGGTTTGCGGGTGGCATTCCGAAGCCGCGATAAAACGTTGGTTGCGGTGAAAGACATTTCATTTCACGTCAATCGTGGTGAAACCCTCGGAATTGTCGGTGAGTCTGGTTCAGGAAAATCCGTGACGGCGCTAGCGGTGATGGGGTTGGTGGAGAATCCGGGGAAGGTCACGGGCGGACAATTGTGGTTTGATGCGACGGGTGATTTGGATAAACGCGTAGATTTACGATCGCTTTCTCGCAAGCAATTAGAAACCCTTCGTGGGAATCAGATTGCAATGATTTTTCAGGAACCAATGACCTCGCTCAATCCGGTTTATACGATCGGATTTCAGCTGGTCGAAGCCATTCAATTACATCAGCCACTGACTAAATTGAATGCCGAAAAGCGGGCCTTGAGTTTGTTGCAAGAAGTGAAATTGTTGCCCAGTGATGATGCATTACTTGAACAATACGACCAATCAAATAATCCGGCTGAGGCGATCGATCGTCATAAACGCGCATTGCTCGATCGCTATCCCCATCAGCTTTCTGGCGGTCAATTACAGCGAATTATGATTGCAATGGCCATTTCTTGCGATCCGGTATTGTTGATTGCCGATGAACCGACGACAGCATTGGATGTGACGGTGCAGGCGACTATTTTGGATTTGTTGAGGGAATTGCGCGATCGGCGGGGAATGGGCATGATGTTCATTACGCATGATCTTGGATTGGTGGCGGAGATTGCCGATGATGTGGCGGTGATGTATGAAGGAAATATTGTAGAAACTGGGTCGGTGATGGATATTTTCTCTAGTCCCCGACATCCTTACACTCAAGGGCTTTTGACCTGTCGGCCTAATCCCGATCGGCGGCTTCAGGTGTTGCCCACGGTGGCAGATTTTATGTCCATTACGGTGAATAATCAAGGCGAGCGGCAGTTGACAGCCAAGCATGAAAGTATTGCAGAAGTACTCAATACATTGCCAGAAATTAGTGATGTTCAAGTGAATGAACGATTGATTCATTTACGATCGGTAGAGCCGTTGTTGTCGGTTAATAATTTAACGGTTTCCTATCCAATTAAGAATGCTGTTGGTCGAGTGGAACGGGTCTTTAAAGCGGTGAATGATGTTTCATTTGAGGTGTATTGCGGAGAGACGTTAGGCTTGGTGGGCGAGTCGGGCTGTGGGAAATCCACATTGGCGCGAACATTGCTGCGATTGATGGAGCCGTCAAATGGAACCATTCAATTTGACAATCAAAATTTGCTGGCAATGAAACCGAATGCATTGCGACAATTGCGACAAGAGATTCAAATTATTTTCCAAAATCCATTCAGTGCGCTGGACCCGCGAATGAATATTGGTGAGGCGGTGATGGAACCGTTGAAGATTTTTGGACGGGGAAGTAGTAAGGATTTTCAAGTACGGACGCGGTATTTACTCGATCGGGTTGGGCTAGACGGAAACCCAGAAACAATGGCGCGTTATCCTCATCAGTTCTCCGGCGGTCAGCGACAACGCATTTGTATTGCGCGGGCATTGGCCTTGAATCCAAAGTTTATTATTTGTGATGAATCGGTGTCGGCGTTGGATGTATCGGTGCAGGCGCAGGTGTTGAATTTGCTTAAAGAGTTACAAGCTGAGTTCAATTTGACCTATGTCTTTATTTCCCATGATTTGAGTGTAGTAAAGTTCATGAGCGATCGGATTATGGTGATGAATCAAGGCAAAATTGAAGAACTCGATACGGCTGAACAAATCTACCGTCATCCTCGCAAAGCTTACACCCGTAAACTGATTGATTCAATTCCAGTGGGAAGTTTAGACAAAATCCGATCGCGTCAGGCCATGAGAGGAAAATTATAATCCGATCGTCTGCAATTATGGTGATCTTGCCGCAGTCTAGACTATAGCTATAGACGAGATTTTAAGGGAGTCACCGTTAATTTAAATGGACCGCCAGTTGTTTCTCCAAACGATCGCACTCGAATAATATAGATTCCAGATTTAACAATTCGCATAAACAAAAGTGAATTAGGTGTGCCATCAGGACCATCATCATTTTCTGCGATCGGAATGCCCTCTTTAGTCATCAGAACGACCATCGGATCAAATACTTCCGAGACCAAATCCACTGCAATTTGATCTCCAGCTTTGAGTGTCACCTGATAATCCCGTGCAAATCCACCTTGCCCCGTGGGAATATCCCGATCGCTCAGGGTATCCGTAAGGTCGTGACCGAGAGTAAGAGGCAATGGGGTATATACAGGTTGCTTAGAAGGTTGGTCGGCAGCCAATCCTACTGGCAAACCAATAAATCCCAAAAATGCAATAGAAGTAATTTGAATTAAAAACTGTTTAAAACGCATTATAAAACTTGGATATTGGGGCAATGATTTGGGCAAATATTAGATAGTTATTTAGAGGGCAATAGCTTCTCTAATTCTGCTAGTGGAACAGCTCCCGATAGAAGTTCTCCATTGATAATAATCGCCGGAGTTCCATCAATTCCCAGCGATTCTCCGAGTTGTTGATCCGCTTCTACAGCAGCTTTAGCTTGAGGACTTTGACGATCGCGATCGAATCTAGCTAGATTTAATCCTAAGGTCGTAGCAATGCTAGTATAGCTATCTGCATTCAATGTCTTTTGCTGATCAAACAAGGCGTTATGATATTCCCAGAACTTTCCTTGTTGCTGTGCGGCCCAAGATGCAAGTGCGGCATTCATAGCTTCATTATGAATTTGAGTTAATGGAAAATGCTTATAAACTAATGTAATCCGATCGGGATATTTCTTCACCAACGCATTCAGTTCAGTGCGCGCTTTGGCACAGAAAGGACATTGGAAATCCGAAAATTCAATTACAAGAACCTTACCTTTTCCCTCGGTGGGCGATTGTCCGATCGCACGTTTACGATCGGTGTTTAATACAGTCAGAATGGCTTGCTGTGCCTTTTGGGCCTTAAGTTGCTGATTGCGTTGGTAGCGTTGAAGACTTTCTAAAATAACTTCAGGATTACGCTTGAGGACTTCTAATACTTGTTGTTCAAATTGAGCATCCACCTTAGGCCCATTACTGGTCGTCGTCTGAGCCAAGGCTGGAAGCAGAGGAATGTTGGCGGTGATGATTAATCCGATCGTTAAACAGAGCAACGATTTATCACAAAACAACTGAAGCATCGGGCGCATAGCAATCACTATTGACACTAAAAATTCGTCTCTATCTTCCCACTTAATCGAACCATCCTAAAGCCTCAGTGTTATCTTTAGTGAGACAGTACTTTTTTCCTTAGTGCCATGCCGTCGTCTTTCTCTCAGTTTTTACCACAGCTTTCGTCACGGCTTTTACCACAGCTTTCGTCACGGCTGGCCCTCACCACGATCGCCGCTGCAACGGCCCTGACTACTATGGCACCTGTGGCTCAAGCTGCCAAGCGTATTTATGTGACCTACGGATTGCTAGAACGTTCCATCAGCATTGATGCTTTGGAGAACTTTGCTAAAACGGGAGAAGTTGACGACGATTTATATGTCTACACCAGCTATGTCAGTCCAGCTCAACGAAACCAATTACGATCGGCTTTACAAACAAAAGCTGATGTGAGTCCCGTTGCAATTTCTCAATTTTTATATAGTCCTCAAGGTGAGCTATTGCTAAAACGTCTTGGGCAAGTGATTCAATCTGAAGCCCGGACCGATGGGGCTATAGGAATTCGGGCCGCATTAATTTTAGCCGCCGCAGATTCGACCGAAGGGTTTACTCCGTTGAGCGTTATTCGGAAATTTCCCACACGCGGCATTCGGGTAGATTTACAAAAAACACTTCAGGTAGCCGGAGAATTGCAGCGTCTAGTCTCTGATACCCAACAATCTGTCAGTAAAGTTGTGGCCCTAGCCGATCGGAACGCCGCCGAATTTCCCATCCAGAAAACAATTGATCTAACCACTCCAGGGCAGATTGCTACGGATCGTTTTACGGTCACTCTTACGGATAATACTCGCTTTCAAATTACTGGAAATAAACAGCCCCGATCGTTTCCGGTGGATGTCTATTTGCCTCGCATTACTACCAATACGCCCGCAATTGTGATTTCCCATGGGCTTGGCAGCGATCGGACGACATTTAAATATTTAGCAACTCATTTGGCGAGTCACGGATTTGCCGTTTTTGTCCCCGAGCATCCTGGGAGCAGTGCCAGGCAAATTCAGGCGTTATTAAGTGGCTTAGCCAGCGAAATCACTGACCCGACAGAATTTATCGATCGTCCTTTAGATGTGAAATATTTGTTGGACTATTTCAGCAATCTGAGTCGCACTGATTCTCGATTAAAATTCGTCAACTTTAAAAAGGTTGGAATACTTGGTCAATCTTTTGGTGGCTATACCGTCCTCGCCCTCGCCGGAGCGCCCCTAAATTTTCAGAGTTTAAATGAAAATTGTACCGAATCAAAATTGCTCACCTCATTCAATGTCTCCCTAGCCCTTCAATGCAGAGCCACTCAACTCTTCAATCAAAACTATCCCCTTGCTGACCCTCGAATTGCGGCGGTAATCGCTATTAATCCCTTGACTAGTCTTGTATTTGGTCCCGCTAGCCTCGGCGAAATCAAAATTCCTAGCATGATTGT
Organism: Synechococcales cyanobacterium; assembly: GCA_043739065.1. GTDB lineage: Bacteria > Cyanobacteriota > Cyanobacteriia > Leptolyngbyales > Leptolyngbyaceae > JAAFJU01. The sequence continues at coordinate 5,222 of JAYUEU010000210.1, forward strand.
ATCGAGCGGATCAGATACGATCGCGCCCTCATTGCCGGAGCAAATTTTGCCGTTCACACAGTTGAAAATGTCCGATCGGTACTTAGTGATGATGCCGGATGGAAGCCACTTTTCAACCTTAGAAGATGCCGCCAATAGTCCCGGTTCCGTTAGTATTCCGGATGGTGTGATTGGTCCAGCTCCAGATCAAGCACGGCGCTATATGAATGCGTTGAGTTTGGCTTTTTTCCGAACATATCTCACGGACCAAAGCGCTAATTTCCGATCGTTCTTAACCTCAAGTTATGTCAAATCAATCTCCAACCCGGAGAATCCCATTAGTCTGGTCAATAATTTTGACCCAGCAGCCCCAATAGTTCCAACCGTTCCTGCAAGGCCAACCGTTACTCCAGCACCAACCGCCGCTCCAGGAATGCCCGCAAAATAATTTAGATATGAGATAATTAATCAGAATGTATTCATTCAAACTAGGAGGTTAGTCGCTATGTTTAATTTAGGTTGGCCTGAAGTCGCGATCGTATTGCTGATTGCTGTTGTCATTTTTGGCCCTAAAAAACTTCCAGAACTTGGCGGCAGCTTTGGCAAAACATTGAAAGGGTTCAAAGAGGGTATGACCACAAAAGATGATGAGAAGACGGAAGATCTGTAGCAAATCGAGACCTTACAGCGAGAATAGAAATCAGCGGCATTCAGTTCTCCCTATATTTAATTTTCTAATGTTTAATAGGAAACCCTATGCGGTTTGATGTGGTTACGTTGTTTCCTGAGTTTTTTGACTCACCTTTGAGTTCTGGACTCATAGGCAAAGCCATTGCTAATGAGATTGCAACCGTCCACTTTACCAATCCCCGAGACTTTGCCTTAGACAAACATCGTAAGGTCGATGATATTCCTTATGGTGGCGGGGCGGGAATGGTGATGAAAGTGGAGCCAATTTTTGCGGCGATCGATTCCTTGCCTGAATGTCCTACGCGAGAAGTTATTTATTTCACGCCTCAAGGGGTGCCGATGGATCAGGCATTGTTTAAGACCTTGTTAGCTTATGACCAACTTATATTGCTCTGTGGTAATTACGAAGGTGTAGATGAACGGGTGATGACGGTAGTGACTCGAGAAATCTCGTTGGGTGACTTTGTATTGACGGGAGGTGAGATTCCGGCTTTGGCGTTGATTAATGGCACAGTCCGATTGATGCCGGGGACTATTGGCAAAGAAGAATCTCATCAATGCGATAGTTTTGAAGATGGCCTTTTAGATTTTCCGCACTATACACGGCCTGCTGAATATCAAGGTCTAGAGGTTCCGGACGTATTACGATCGGGAAATCATGCAGCAATTGCAACATGGCGACGACAACAACAAATCGATAGAACTCGCGATCGTCGTCCTGATTTGTATGAAAAATGGCAACTTGAAACATCATTGTAGAATAGTCATTTCAACTGTCTACCGTATAGTTCACCCGCAATTTATGATTTACGGGTGAATTTTTCAGATGACGATCGTTTCAGAAATCACCTAGCTCTTCGGTTTTTCTCCAGCATTTCGGACATTCACAATCTTCCCAAGTAAATCAAACCAAAATGGCGCACCCATTGCGATCGCGACGCCACTAATCAGCCATCCTGCGAACATTCGCAAAAAGCCCATCGGTTTCGCCTTAATCATTTCAGCTACCTGCAACGGGACAGACATATTATTCGTACTAGGCGTGCCAACACAAGCTTGATATAAATCATTCCATTGAGCGCGGGTTAATAAGCTATAGATTTTCTCCTCACCATTTTTCAGATTGTTAAACGTTGGATTGTAGGGACAATCAAGCTGTTGGCTAAGATTGCGTGGATTCCAGGTGATTGGAAGTGGAATGTCATCTAGGACTTTTTGAGTTTGATTTTTTAGATCGCTTAAATCACTGCTGGTTATATTTGCTGTTGTTAATTCTGTTTTTGAGACAACTTGACTGGCCCGATCGGTAATCACTTTCCGCAAACTATCATCACTCGCAACCCGATTAAACATATGAAAGGTGTCAGAATTAGTAAACATTGCAATCAATAGACCAATGATTAACGCAACTCCTTTTGCATTTCGTTTGTAAACACCAGAGGCGCGTCCCATCGATCGATCAAACCAGGTCGCCACCTCAGTTCTAAAGTCATCTACAGCATTTCCTGCCTCGTGAGTTCGGGTTTGGGCACGGCGAGCCAATATTCCAAGACTGTCTTTAAATGACTTAGGCAAATGATCCAGGGCACGATCGATCTGTTCGTAAGTTTGATAATCCTGGTAAATCCGAAATTCTTCAGGAGTTAATTCACTTAGGGCCGAACCCAAACAATTTTGTTCATCCTCTTCAGTAGGCTGATAGCTACTCATTGCATCCGCCGTTAGTCCAGAGCATTGCTGAAGGTAACTGGTTTTGCTGCTGAGGACACGGGCTTGGAGTTCTTGTCCAGAGGTCGAAATATTGTCATAACGAGCTTTGATTTCGCAGTGTAGTGTACTAGTTTTGTCCACTAGTGCCACGATGTCTGAAACGGTGGGTTGCAATCCGCCCGTAATCCAAGCCCGCTCATTGTTCGGCCCAAATAGACTCAATTTGTCATTGGTAATGCGTTGAAC
>JAYUEU010000211.1:0-5412 GCA_043739065.1 Synechococcales cyanobacterium
TCGGTCCAGAGCCAATCAACAGGATCTTCTTGAGGTCAGTACGACGAGGCATGGCAGTCTATCAACTTGAGGGGGTCAACAAAATCCCATCCATTGTAGAGGGGTTTGGTCTCCCTTTACGGTCTACTAGACGCATTCCTTTGCGTGATCCAGTTCGTCAGATTATCAATAGTCATTAAAAAAATTATAAAGGCCCTAACTTTAAGGCAGTAACTGAACATCTCCCGCCTTACTTCACCATTCCCTGCCGCTTCTCAGCCTAAATGTACGATCGCTCGATATTATATGAGGGTTCCAAATTCCCTATGAAATTTGCGCGCGATCGGAAACGGGTTGTCATAGGATAATTGCAGCATCTTCGGGAAGTTGTCCGGTGTGAAGGACGGCAAATCGTTTGGGACGAAGTTCGATCGCTTTTTGGTAGACTTCTGCGCGATCGAAGCTATGCCAAAGGACGGTGCCGCCTTGAATTTCTAAAAATTTGTCAGTGTCAGGATCGCTGACTAAAATCCATTCTGCATCAAATTGATTTTCAATTTAAGCGATCGTCAAAAGGCTATTCATACTTGCATCCCCTCATAGACTATGAATTTTCATTTCTACTCTATCCCGATCGCCTCTCTCCATTTTAGATTCCTCTTTGAACTCGTTTCAGATTGTTGATTGCAGGAAGATAATGGGGAGAGTGTGTGATCGCTTTTTTCCATGCTTCGATTGCTTCTGTGGTTTTCCCTTGAACTTGATAGAGTTCACCGAGTCCGTTGTACGCGTAGGGCTGTTGCTGAGGGCTGGAGACTTCGATCGATCGGTGTAGGGTGTTTCTGCTTGTTGGTAGTCTTGTAATAGTGTGAAGGTGCGGGCTAGAAGATTGAGATCACGGTTGTTATTGGGATTATTGGCGAGTCTCTTTTGAAGTTTATTTCGGACATCCAATAAATCTTTTTGTCCTTGATCAGATCTGCCGATTGCTAAGTAAACTTGACCACGAGCAAGTTTAGGATAGATTCCTTTAGGCTGACATTGCACGGCTTTTTCTGCAAATTTGAGTGCCAAATCAAGATTATGACCTTCTAGCTCAAGGATGGCCCAAGGTTGCCAGGTGGAGGATTGACGGGGATTGGCTTCGGTTGCTTTTTTGAACAGTTGTCTGGCTTTTTCATAATGTTCTAACTCTTTTTCCATCATGGCCCAAGCTTGCCAGATTTCAGAACGTGAGGGATCGATGTCAGCGGCTATTTGAAATAGTTCTTGGGCTTTAGGATAATTACCGAGTTCTTTTTCAAGAATTGCCCAAGCTTGCCAAGAAGGAATGTTCTGTGGGGAAATTTGTGTAGCTTTCTCATACAGTTCACGAGTTCGCTGAGGGTCGCCCTGTGTCCGCTCAAAGGTGGCCCAAGCTTGCCAAGAAAGGACATTGTTTGGGAATAATTCAGCCATACATTGATGAAAGGCTCGGAGATATTGGGGTTGGTTTTGTTGTTCTTCAAAGGTTGACCAAGAGCTTCGATAAGATTGGGAATTGGGATTAACGATCGTTGCTTGTTTAAATAGCTCCCTTGCTTTTTCCAGATTGCCAGCATCCCGCTCTAGAATTGCCCAAGCTTGCCAAATCGGTGCATGTTTCGGGTCGGCCATACTGCCTTGTTTAAATAGCTCCCTTGCTTTTTCCAGATTGCCAGCATCCCGCTCTAGAATTGCCCAAATATTCAAAATGTACTTCTGGCTTCGTTCATCTTCAGCAGATCGTTCAAAAATTTGTCGCACTTGATTAAGATCGAATAGACTCGATCGCATTTGAAGCCGAATATTATGGCAAAGTCCTAGTGTTTGATTCCAACCATTTTTTTGAAGTTTCAGGTCTGCTTCTACGAAGCGTTCCAGCCGTTCATACGCTGCCGAATCTTGCTCAAAGGCAACCGTAGCGATCACACTATGACGAACATGAACCCCCGGATGTCCAGTCATCGCAGACGGCGGATAAAGAAATCCCTCCGTTTTGCTAAAGATATCCTTATGCGGTGACAAAATACCTAAAATCTCCTGAAAGTGAGCGATCGGAATCTCCAACCCAAACCGTTGGACGGCACAAGTGAGATAACAAGCATCCGCCACTCCCTTACCAAACTTCTGTTCCAACTCATTCAAATTACGACGAACATAGTCACCGAGACGTTGATTGTATTTCGCTTCTAACAACGCCACTAAAAGCTGTCGATCCGCATTATCCTTCAATTTCGCAATCTGCCGATCGCGACTCAATCCCTTCAATGTGCCCAGTGCATCATGTTCTCCCAAACGATCGAGCAAACGATCGATTTCCCCATCACTCAAGCGTCGTACCGAAACCTGATGCAGATTCACCACATGCTGCAAAGGTAAATTCATCGCACTCCACAAATCCTCCCGCACCGTCGCAACCCAAAAAATATGCACCGATGAACCCTTCAAGAACCGCAATGTCCGCTCAATCTCCTCAGGCATCAACTTCGCCACGTCATCCACGCAGATCACAAGATTCTCGACCTTTTCCGCCAATCGTTCCAACTCCTTTGACTGTAGCGACTCACAACCCCTGTACCACAACACGTCATAGCCTTGCTGAACCAGCTCCACCGCCACTCGCCGCAAGACCGTAGATTTTCCGTCCCCCGATCGTCCCTGAATTAAGACCATCTCCATCGCATCCGAGTTCTCTCGCCACTCATCAGCCGACCGTAAGATCGGTTCCTGCACATCACGCACAACATCATGACCTGCCAAAATATCCTTCCAAGTCGCTTCCAGCCCCTCAAAGAAGTCCTGGTTGGCAGACTTTTTTGAGGGATGTTTACTCACCGCCTCCAATTGCCGCTGAACCCAGGCATAATCCAGCGGAGCATCAGGCATTGGATTGGCTTTAGGCTGAGTTGCTCCCGATCGCCGCTCAAACTCCGCCTTCAACAACGCTTCCAATCTCTCCCGCTTTCCCTTGGCGACATGGGCCAACTCAGAAAACAACGAAACCTGAAACGCCTTATAAACCGCCGTCATTAACTTCTTATAAGCCGCCTCACCCGCAAAAACCAAATCACCCCGCTTATCCTTCACCTGGTGCGCAATCCACTTCTCCGTCTTCCCCGCATTTTCCCGATCGAACCTCGCCAAAAACGCCCGCTTCTGGTCTGGCGACAACGCGCATTCAATCGCCACAGCCTCCAAAAACGCCAACCAATCCATAGTTAAAATCCTACGAGAGCTAATCTTCTACTATTCTTCTACCACAATCCACCATTTCGGGATGTGATCGGGATTTTCTGTCGCGCTCAACCCGCCTACCTTTGGGTTATCGAAAAACACACCACCCAAACGGTAAATCCCATGAAACTCGACACTACCCAACCCACTCAACCGATCGACCACCCCCAAATCACCAGCCCAATAGACACCCCCACCGAACTCCTGCTCTACCTAACGCTTCTCCTAACGATCGGCACCAACACCCTAAAAGGCGCCAACCACTTCCTCACCGAACTTAAAAAGCTTCAAAAACAATGGAGATCTAAAAAACCAAATCAAAAGTAAGAATTCCAAATAGATTGAAATTGCCCGCATTACTCTGGCGTTATTTCGCTCATCGAATTGCGGGTAATTCTAAATATTTTACGGGCTTCAACTTTAAGCGACTCTCGATCGTCTTTATATTTTAAATCACCGTAAAAAATATAAATTCTTCTAATTCTTAGCTGAAAACTTCTTGGTCTCCACTTGGCCAAATTTGCCCATGACAGTGGCAGGCTCTTGGTTATAGGCGACCTTCACGGCTCCCGAATTCCCTGAGGAAATTTGGATATCCTTCTGACCTGACCAGCTTTGGGTTGCGCCTTTCTGCATCGTCCCGTCAAATTTAACTTCCCCATCCACCACCACTTCAATCCAGCTTGCATCACTCAAGCTAATGTCCACTTTGACTGGACCACTAGTGACGCTGGGGCTAGGTGTTGGGGTTGCAGAGCCGATCGGACTGGGCACAATAGAAGGCTTAGGATTGGACTTTACAACGATCGGCTTAGTCGATGGAGTCTGGGCATTAGTCGGCTTGACCTGTGGATTGTTGGGCCTCAACATTGCGATCGTCGCTGCCAATACGCCAAAAGCTAATATTCCACCTAGAACTGGAAACAGCCAAACTGGACGATCCATCGGTGGGCTATCCCCATGGTTGCTCGGAGATGGCGGATTAGAGTAGATCGGCTCTTCTGGATTGTAGGAAACAACTGGGCGCATCACCTTATCTGGCACAGGAGGTTTAGACAATTGATTCCGAATCACATCGACCAATGGAGGACGGGGAGGTTCTTTAATTAAGTCAACAGTGACAGGCTGGGTATTCAATGGAATTTCTTTAGCCAGCGCATCACCCTCCAGCCCCACGAGCTTGGCATACCGCCGAATAAAGCCTTGAACAAAAATAGGTTCGGGCAGCTTAAAGGTTTCGCCCGCTTCCAACGCTTTCAAAATTCGCATAGGAATAAAGGTCTTTGTGGCAATCTCTTCCAATGCAATACCTTGAGCTTCCCGAGCTTGAATTAGCTGCTGAGCAACGCTTCTAAGCTTTTCTGCTGATGAAGTATCCACAATTCCCTTCTCCTAATACCAAGCCAAAACAGACTTTTCAAGGCAAATTGTTCCAGGCAAGATCTCGCCCTTAAACTATCACCTATCCATGGCTATCAAGCGTACTACATTCCTTCACCTTAGGGAGTCACCGAGTTAAGAAATACAATCCATTAAATTACCTGAATTAAATACCAAGCCATTCATTTAGGAGTTCTGGTTGCTTTTTTGGTGCAAAGACTTTAATAGCGTGATACCCAACTTTTTCCCGGAGTCGATAAATCTGTTTAATGGGCAAATTCATCCGTTCAGCAATCATTTCCTGGGTATTGCCTTGTAAGTACAGCCGCAGCCACTGAGTCGCCTCCGGCCCGACTTTTTCGTCCAAATACGTCACCAAACTGGATACGACCGCCGATCGGGCTTCCTGCTGTTGGGCCTGAGCTTCGGCTTCTTGATAATCGGCAATCGCGCTAGCATCTAGCAGGTTAACGGCTCCTTCGCTCTCGTCACCCATGCCCATCTCATCAGAGACCAACCGAATAAAGTCATTGCTTGGCACTTGGGTCATGCCGCCGCGCTGACTTCGTTTGAGATAGTTAACAAACCGATACATTAGTAAGGGCTGATTTCGTACGGGCCGCAAACAATATTCTTCCGTCGTCGCCATCATCAACGCATTCCGCAATCGAGCATCGGCTGTGCATTTCCCAATCCAGGCCGTCTGCTGCTGAAGGTAGGCATCTTGTTGCATCAGCTCTTGAATGACTTCTTGCAGCACATCCACCACCGTGCGTGCCCGATCGCGAGATAAGGCAA
>JAYUEU010000212.1:0-4768 GCA_043739065.1 Synechococcales cyanobacterium
GCATCATTCCCATACCTATGAAATATTTTGTAATAATCTTACTCAGATTTGTTAAGACGCTCCGGAATAAACCCAATTTCTTCTATCTGTCAAGATCACTTTTCCTTAAGAACCGTGGCATTGAGGCCATTAGGAATAATTTGCGACTCACTTTACAAGTCTCAATAAACGTTCTAACTATATGATCCTAAACCAAGAAATATTGGCTCTATTTGAATTCCAAGAAACAGAGATCACAGCTACAAGTTAGGACTTCTGAGAACAAAGATATTGCTTGAAGGGCTTATTATTACGAAAGCTGGTGACAAGATTCGAACTTGCGACCGGCTGATTACAAATCAGCTGCTCTACCAACTGAGCTACACCAGCATTGTGCGACCGCTTGATGCGATTACAGTATTTATAATACCTGGTTCGATCGCATTTGTAAAAAATATTTCAATAAAAATCGGGATAAATATTTTCTCCAACTATTTCAAGCGAGTTGGCAGGCTTACGTAGAGAAATGTCTCCATTGAGGAACGATCGCTCGTGAATCCGTATTCTCTGCAAAAATTGCTCCAATCCAAACAAAAAACACCCAAAAATAAACCGCGACCCAAGTAATCGGTAAACTTTCCATCAGAAAATAAAGTCCCAAGAGCGCCCCTACAGCCCTAGAACCCGTCACACTTCCATTTATTCCGGCGACGGCGCAGGTGCAGAGTGTAGAAAAGAGGGCGAGTATGAAGAATGTAAATCCAAAATAGCCCTGAAGATAGAGCATGGCCGCATAGGTGGAGAAGGATCCAAGCTCGATATCGTAGATGTACCATTTCACAGATCCTTGAGGAATGCCCCACCCGAACCAGGGGTATTCTTGCCATGCTTTGAGGGTGGCTCCGACAACGCGGGCACGATCGGCAGAGGACTCAGCCCGCGCACCGTTAAAGATTTCCATGGGTTTGTTGAGCATTTCTTTGATCGTGATGCCGAGCATGGCGCTCAAGGTAGATACGCCCGTCATGCCCCACAGACTCAGCTGACGCGCGAAGAAATGTTGGAAAAAGGCTGAGGTGAGTATGGTGAAGGGAAAGCAGACCCAGGCGAGACGACTCTGGCTGACAATTAAGGCCACGACACTTCCAGTGACGCCCATGATGCGAAGGCGTTTATTTTCTTCACCGCGACAGATGAAGTAGAACAGAAGTCCACAAATGGCGGGAATGGGAGGGTCGGCAGTGTATAGGCAGGTGCGCGGGAGCAGAATGCCGAAGAATTTTTGCCAGACTGCGGGTTTGACCTGTAAGCTCATTTTGTCGCCGGGGATGAGCTTGGCGAGGGGTGGGGCGATCGGATCTTTCCAGATGTGGGCGAGGAGGCAGAAGACTTGGATACTCAGCGTGATCAGGTAACTAAAGGCAACCCAGCAAACGGCGCGAGTAATGACCTTGAGGCGGACGCGATGCCAAAACGGTGTGATCATACAGGCAAAAACTAAGAAATAACCCTTGATGAAGGTAACGAGGCTGGAGACGATTTTGGCGCTGGGGAGTCCGAGGTTGGCAAGAGAGATGAGAGCTAGGGAAAGGGTGACGATACAGACTAACATCCATGCCCAGATGGCGATCGGGAGGCGTTGGCTGAGAACACGATCGAGGTCGAACCCGCGAATAAATAAATAAACGGGGATCAACATGAACAATAGAGTTTGGATGCCTAGGAGCCACCAGAGTGGGGTAAGGACGATCGACCAATAAATCACCCATTCCGCATGGGAAAGTTCGCCTAGATCTTGATTTAGGGTGAAGTTGAGGAGTTTGCGAATGCGATAGCCCATTTGGGAAGATTAGGAGTTTTAGATTTTAGATCGGGAATTGGGTGGGAGTTGCTGTTTTTTTGCGGGTGAGGATGGCTCGGATTTTCCGACGTAGTTCTAACGGTAGAAGCCATATGGCGAAGTAGAGGAATAGGACGATCGCGTTGGGTTTACCTTGGGTGAGGGCGAGTTTAAGGAGTTTTGGGAATAGCTTCCATTGTTGCTGCTGGGCGGCTTGGGATCCAACTTCAACTAAGATAAAGGCGGCGTAGGCAGTGGGCGTTACGAGATCGCGGTTGCGGGTAATCCAGTCAAGGGAACCCTGGTAGTTGTGCTTGGTGCTGAGGCTGGTGCGGTTTTCTTCAAGGTACCAAATAGCGAGAACGTCAGGGACGAATTCGATCGTAACGTCCGATCGTTTGGCCACCCGCAGAACCCATTCCCAATCTTCATGTTTTGGAATTAGGCTGAAGGGGACTTCTAGGAGCAGGCGGCGCGTTGTGAAAATCACGGAGGTTTGAATTAAGCCTTCACCCTGGAAAAATCCTGTCCGGCCTAGGAGATAGTCACTAAGATCTTCACCCGGTTTTGGGAAGCGGCGGGGACGATCGAAGTCGCCTTTTGGGGTGCGGGCGGTGAGTTTGCTGGCGATGACGGGATTTGAGGCATTGCTTGCGATTGCAGTCTCGTATTGTAAACGCAATTTTTTCGGCAACCATTCATCATCGTCATCTAGAAACGCAATCCATTCACCCAGTGCATTTTGAATACCCACATTTCTGGCATAGGAAGGACCAGCTTCGGGAATTTGTAAGATTTTTAGATTTGAATAATTGAGTGATGTATTCAATAGTTCTAGAGCCGATCGAGTAACAACATCATTACCATTGATCACGATAATCACTTCAACGATCGTACTTGCCTGATCTAAATCCTGTGCATAGACACTTACGATCGCACGTTTGACGAGTTCTGGGCGGTTGTGAGTAGGAATAATGACGCTAATTTTTATGGGGCTTTGCATGGTGATGGCAGAATTGATGGGGTTTCGTGAGAAATGGTTTTGTGAGGAATAGTTTCACGATAAATAGTTTCGAGGTGTTGCGTTTGGGTAGCAAGGTCGAAGTTTTGGCGGATGTAATTAATGCCCTGTTGACTAAATTGTTCCCAGAGTTCCGTATTTTTCAACAGGGTCAGGAGGTGTTGGGTCAGTGCATTACGATCGCCTGTGGGTGCTAGAAGTCCGGTTTTTCCGTGGGCAACGGCTTCAGGAATTCCACCTGTGGCAAAGCTAACTACGGGCAATCCCATCGCTTGGGCTTCCGCAAACACCATTCCGAAGGTTTCTACGTCGCCACAACTGCCCACAATACTCGGAACACAAAAGATTCGGGATTTTGCCATCCAAAATTTGACAACTTCGGCGGGTTGGACTCCTAGAAATTCATAGTTGCGGAGATTGTTTTTTGCCATTGTTTCTAGCTGCGATCGAAGCGCACCATCTCCAATGACTACGAGTTTTACCTCTGGCATGATGCGCTGAATTTCGACCATCGCGTGAATTAGGTATGCACAGCCTTTGGTTTCAGCTAGGCGTCCAGTGAAGAGAACGATCGGTTCGCGTTGGATGGTGGGTTCGGGTTGGAACTTGGTTCTATCGATACCAATGTAGTGGCGAATGATTTTTTCTTCAGGATAGCCGCGTTTGAGCATTTCGCTCTTTAAGAAATCAGAAACCGCAATAAAATAGTTGGCTTGCTTTTGAAGTTGGGGTAAACGCTGTTCATAAAGCCGTTCTGAGAGGGTTTTGCGTCCTTGGCTTTGATGAAAAACATCAAAACCATGACAAGTCACAATTAGAGGTAAATTCAATCGTTTTGCAAAGGGAAGTACGATCGCACCATCATTAGCAAAATGGGCATGAATAAGATCAGGTTTGAATTTAATTTTTGATGTTTTTCCAAAAAGTTTGAATCGCTGTTCCCGTAATTTGTCAGCAACACTATGACTAGAATTAATAATGGTAGTGCGATCGATAGTGGTTTGAATCCCAGGAATCGATCGAAGTCCCAAATACTGAGCTTCAAAGCCTTTGAGACTCTCAGCTTGGTTTTGAATGAACGTCTCCGAAAAAGGGAGAAGTTTAAAACGATAAATTAGGGCGATCGGTTTCATAGGAATTAAGAATAACGAATTGTATTTGTGAATCCGATAGATTATCAACAAATCCCGATCCCCTAGTTGTATTAAAAAGGAGGAATAAAAGATTCGGGTTTTTATTTGTTTGTTATGGTCTTATTGATCAGATTCTTATCAGTTTTCAAAGTTCTCCTTTTAAAGGGGATTCTTTTAAAGGGGATTTAGGGGATCGGGATTTATGGCACGATCGATCAGATTCTAAGTTAAGAGCGTAGGGACATGAGTTTCTCTTTACGGTATTGCCAGAAGACCATAAACCATAAACTCAGCATCAGCAAACAATCGGATGCTAGGCTAGACCACATGGCTCCTTTCCACGGAGCGCTAGGAAATTGAGGAATAAGCCAGAAATTAAGACCAATGTTGACCACTGCGATCGCAATTTGAATAGCACTACGGTGGGACTGAAGATCGGCTCCAGATAAGGTATCGGCCGCAATGAACTGCAATGTACGGAAAACTATAATTGGGGCTAGCCATCGTAACGCTTCCACCGTACTTCCATATTCTGCCCCTAAAATCAGCGGTACGATCGGCGCACAAAGCATTAATCCGATCGCTGCGATCGTGCTATACCCCAACATAATCGGTAGAATTCTCCTCGCAACCGTCAAACTCCCTCGTACACCTGACTTTCCAGCCTCAAAGAATCGATTGTAGGAGGATGCGAGAAGCGATCGTACAGGAACAAAAGCCATGTCTAACAATCGATAGGCCGCTGCATAAAATCCTGTTGCTTCTAGCGTTGCTAATCTCGCTAACATTGTCTTG
>JAYUEU010000213.1:0-6032 GCA_043739065.1 Synechococcales cyanobacterium
TTGCTCCAAACTGCCAACCGTCTTTCCCTCGAACATCGTACCCTCTACGTCTGTGCCGAAGAATCTGGGCAACAGGTAAAACTGCGGGCACAACGGCTCGGTATTGGCAAAACGCGTACATCCGATGATCACGATGATGATGCGATCGAGGATTTGGAGACTGCCGACGAACTCATTGAAGCCTTAGAAGACGCAGCCCCTCCCCCTGCTCGCAGCACCCGCAGCAAAGCCAAAAAAACGGTGCCCTCCAAATCAGTCGAACCCGCAATTCTTCCCCTCGCATCTCAAAATCTCTACCTCCTTCCCGAAATCGACCTCGACACTATTCTGACTGAACTCGAAACCCTGCGTCCTCGTGTTGCGGTGATTGATAGTATTCAAGCGCTGTACTACGCGGCCCTCACTTCGGCTCCAGGTTCGGTGGCGCAGGTCAGAGAATGCACGTCAATGCTAATGCGGTTGGCACGGCAATTGAATATCACATTGTTTATTGTGGGCCATGTGACCAAAGAAGGGGCGATCGCGGGTCCAAAGGTTTTAGAACATTTAGTTGATACGGTTTTATATTTCGAGGGCGATCGGTTTGCGAGTCATCGGCTGTTGCGATCGACAAAAAATCGGTTTGGGGCAACACATGAAGTCGGTGTATTTGAAATGGTAGATCAAGGATTGGAAGAAATTCTAAATCCCTCTGAATTGTTTCTTGGCAATCGCGAAGAACCTTCTTCTGGAACGGCGACGATCGTGGCTTGTGAGGGAACTCGTCCTATTGTGGTTGAACTGCAAGCTTTAGTCAGTCCGACGAGTTATTCATCGCCACGCCGATCGACCACAGGCATTGAATACAATCGATTGCTACAAATTCTGGCCGTTCTGGAAAAACGAGTCGGCATTCCATTATCAAAACTTGATGCTTATGTTGCCTCATCGGGTGGGTTGAGTGTGGGTGAACCTGCGGCGGATTTGGGGATTGCGATCGCAGTGGCAGCTAGTTTTCGCGATCGGACCGTTGATCCACAAACCGTATTAATTGGTGAAGTGGGTTTGGGTGGTCAGGTGCGATCGGTTTCTCAAATGGAATTGCGTTTAAAAGAAGCGGAGAAATTAGGATTCAAACGGGCGATCGTGCCTAAAGGTTGCGTTTATACCAGTAAGCTTTTGGAAATCATTCCGGTGTCGCGGGTGGTGGATGCCATTGCGATCGCGCTGATTAGTGCAAAGTCTGATGTAGAAACTCGTGAGGATGAATTACCACGGGATTGGAGTGATGATTAAAATAAAAAATAAAATAAAAATTTGAGTGTGCACCGGAAAGTACGATCGAATAAAATCTGACATTGGTGATTTAAGGTATGAGAAAAAAGGATTATCCCTAGGGTATGAATTAGGTTCGTGCCGTGGGAACAGACCGTCCTGACGTCTATGAACCCGACGAAATTCCTGAAGTTGGAGAATTGGATGAGTTAGGGGGAGGTTAACTACTATGGAAATCCAAAAATTGTAAACAAACAGGCGGAAGGAATAGGAAAGATCAATCAAAGATAAATCGCGTGAGTTTCGTATAATCGTCAAATAAATTGAATACTCATAATTCAATCTGATATTCAATTTCTTAAATCTGTCCTTTAAAATTTAGTTAAGTATGCGTAAATAAACTTGACGGCTGTGCCTTAACATTTACCACATTAATTCTGGTTAATTTAGGATTAATTTTGAGGGAACGTTCTTTATTGCGCCTCAGTTTCTGAATTTAAAATGATTTAATTTCTTTTAAAAAGCGATCGCTGAAGACTTCACCCTCATGCGAAATTACTACTATTCTCTCCGTCTCAATGACTTATTATTTGTGCTTAGCAATTCCCAATTTATTGGCATGACTATATTTATAACGTAAAGTGCCAATTTATATCCATCTCCAATAGATTACTCTGCAATCTTTAAATCAACCTTTAATAATTTGTCATTTTTGCTTAGCAATTCCAGATCCATTGGTGTGACTATTTTATGATCATTTAAGTTGCTAATTTATATCTAGCTCAAATAGATTATTCTGCAAATTGAAATCGACCCTTACCAGAACGCTTTGCCTTCATCAGCTCACCATCTGCTTTATCAACCCAATACTCGACCGTTCCTCGCTGCTTGCTAGGAATCACACTGACCCCTCCCATAGTGACACTAATTTTTATTGCACCACCAGAAGTAATCATAATTTCTTGGGTAATTACGTCTAAAATTCTTTGCAGAATCATAATGGCTTGCTCTTGATCGGCTCCTGGTAATACCATCATAAATTCGTCTCCTCCCCAGCGTCCCAGAACATCGGAGGAACGAAGTGAGGAAAGTATTAAGCGCGAACAACCTTGAAGAACTTCATCGCCAACGAGATGTCCATAGGTATCGTTAATTTGCTTGAAGTTATCAAAATCAACCATGACTATTGCTATGGGGGAATTTTTTCTCACCGCATACTGCCACTCGCGATGGAGTAGCGTATCTATTCCCAAACGATTCCATAGTTTAGTAACACTATCGAGCATAGCGATTCTTTCAAGTTCACCAAGCTCTTGAATTAGTGCTACTTGTGCTCTAGATAAAGCAACTGCTGCAAGCTCAGATTCCACCATTTTGGCGAGGTCATGCAAGACTTCTAGGTCTTCAGATGATAATTCCCTCGATACATGATCGATCGCACATAATGTCCCCACACGAATATCTTTCGATAAAGACAAAGGATACCCAGCATAGAATCGAATGAAAGGCTTATCTGTAACCAGCGGATTATTAGCAAAACGCTCATCTTGAGTCGCATCAGGGACTAATAACAGCTCATCGTCAAGAATCGCATGAGCACAAAAAGCTACGTCACGAGAGGTCTCACTAGCGCTTAATCCTTGAATAGACTTAAACCATTGACGAGACTCATCTACCAGGGATATGGCTGCAATGGGTACATTAAGGGACCGAGCCACTATCCGAGTAATGCGCTCAAATCTCTCTTCTAAAGGGGTATCAAGAATATTTAGCTGTTTTAAAGCGGCTAGACGCTCCTTTTCGTTTTTAGGTAATTCAGCTTTCACGATCAGAGCCTTTTTTAGAAAATCTAATGACCAAAGAAACTTTTAAGCATAGAAGCTTTCAGTTCATTTGTTACGGTGACTGATAAATCCTGTAAGAATTGAGCATCATCAAATGATAGCTCTCTGGGGCTTGTATCATACACGCACAGAGTTCCCACATGAATATTATCAAGTATTTTTAACGGGTGACCTGCATAAAATCTAATATGAGGCGTATGTTTTACAACTGGGTTGTCAGCAAATCTTGGATCCGCGTGACTATCAGGGATAATCAGTGTGCGTTCTTCTAAGATGGTGTGAGCGCAGAAGGAAACATTTCGGGGGGCTTCTGTTATGTCGAATCCGCGAATTGATTTAAACCATTGTCGATTTTCATCAATCAATGAAATGGCTGCTATTGGGACATCTAAAATTCGGCAAAGCATACGAGTGATACGATCGTAAACCTCTTCTCTTGGTGTATCCAGAATTTTCAGATTCTGTAAGTGAGCTAAGCGCTGCTGTTCATTAGATGGGATTTCAGCTTCTTGCATTTAGAATGAGTAGTTATTAATCTAGTTTTGCTGTGTCAGCGGCTAAGATAACGATCGAATTGAGCTACAGTAAGACACTTTTGCTCTCAACTAGAGTGAGGTATCCACCAGTTATAATTTATGAATCTATCATAGGTTCGACAAGAATTTCAGCTTCTGAAATCTCAATCATTACAGTGGTATCACAAGTCTGTTATCTCCGATTATCTATAATATACCCCCGATCGTCAATTAATTCTTGATTTTTACGATCGCCAATTATCTTTTCCTGCTTAACTATGCGTTCTTGCTCAATTTCCGCTGAAAACCGATCGCTTAAATGGAGCGATGGTTCTATAGGAACTAGTTGAAAATAGTCTATAGCTGTTAAGATTTGTCACAATTTCTTAAATAATCTTTGATGCTATCAAGTATCATTAATGTTTATTTAATTGGAATTGTGGCGATCCTTTTCACCTACAGAGTTTATTAGCTTTTTATTTCCAAACCAGATGTGGCAAGATTAGAGATACAGAAGTGCAGCTATTAATGATTACTACTTTGAATTAATCGCCTTCAGCTCATATTTAATGAAAATAGTAATTATTTAGGTCAAATGAAAAAAGAGAAGCAAAGTAAGTTAGGGATAGCTTTACAACTGAAAGGCTCGGTAGTCTCATCTATTTATAAGCAGGTGCTTTGTCTGGGGCTATTTGGTTTCTTTATGTCGGTTCTGTACTATTTTAAGCTTCCGGTATCTCAGCCAATTTTAGGAACGATAATTCCTAGCATTGTGTTGGGCTTGCTGTTAGTTTTTAGAACGAATACTGCCTATGAACGATTTTGGGAAGGGCGGAAGTTGTGGGGGAGCCTAGTGAATGATACGCGTAATATGGCTTGGCAAATTGCGGTGATGATTGGGGAAAGTGAGCCAGAGGACCGTAATCAAAAAGTTGAGGCAATTAGGCTCTTACCAACTTTTTTGGTGGCTTGTAAATTACATTTAAGAGCTGTGGCTGTGGGTGAAGAATTAGAAGCCAGGGTGACCCATGAACAGTTTTTGATCTTGAAAAAATCCCGCAATCCGCCCCTACAGATTGCCACTTGGATTGGGGACTATATCCAAACACAGTACAGACGGGGTGATAGTTTTCTCCACTTTAATCACGTTCCTTTCTTGCAGGGAAATGTGAAAGGTATTATTGACTCCTTAGGTGGTTGTGAACGGATTCTAAGAACTCCCCTGCCGCTTGCATACGTGATTCATCTTAGGCAATTGGTTTTAATTTACTGTTTGTTATTGCCTTTCCCCTTGGTTAAGGATTTAGGATGGGGAACTGGCTTGTTTGTGGCGTTGATCAGTTTTACTTTGTTGGGAATTGAAGAGATTGGCATAGAAATAGAGAATCCGTTTGGTTATGATATCAATGATTTGCCCCTCAATACTATTTGCAATAATATGAGTAATGAAATTGAGGAGTATATTGAATTAAATCTTCCTTCCCCAATTAATGATGGGTTATCTGAACTAGATGGTTCACAATATACATCAATCTAAAGTACAGTTAAGGTTTGAGCTTGCAAGCAATCCTAGTATATAAATATACGATCGCTCCAAGAATCATCTTCTCAAATTTGTTATTAGGCGACCGCTACTTCGCTCGACAACAAATATCTTTAACTGATTTGATATATTTTAGAGAGCGATCGTCATACAAATTTCTCTGTATAATTATTTCTAATCTTAGGATATTCAAAAAAACGGACAAAGAGTTTTAGCACCAAGTTTGCTCTCCCGACGGATTATGTAATAACTCGCGGATATTAGCTTCGATGACGCGATAACCAACATTCCCGTTGAGTCTTTGTCGGCCTTCATTAAAAATCAGGGTTGGGCTGACTGTCACATTATGTTCTTTGACTAATTCAGCATCTTTGGCGAGTTGAGCGTAGGCTTCACCACTATCGATCATTGCTTTAATCGTATTGATGGGTAATTTTAAGCGTTTAGCGATCGTCAATTGAACCTTACGATCGCTGACATTAGCAAGTTGAGTAAAGAATGCTTCGCGGAAAGCCCAAGCCGTCTTTTCTAATACTCTGTCTGACTTTGGAACTAATCCCTTCACCTCTAGTAATTGTACAGCGCATAGAAATAGATGGCATGATAGAGAAGAGTCGGGAATATCATAAGTCCAAATATCAGGATGCACAGTAATATGCTCAAACTTACGTCCTATTTCTTTGACATGATTACTATAGCCAGCCAAACCACCCCGATCGCGCCATCCATTCTCTAACTTCTCGTGAGCATTACCAAACACAGGTACAAAGCGATAGTCAATTTCAATATTGTCGGGAAAAGCGATCTTGAGTTCCTCTATGCGAATTTGAGCGATATAAGCCCAGACGCAGAGAATATCTGAGAAATAAAAAATCC
>JAYUEU010000214.1:0-17475 GCA_043739065.1 Synechococcales cyanobacterium
TCAGTATTATTTGGAATTAATACGATCGGTAGTTTTTTGCTCCTGATTATCTCGGAATGGGTTTACAGGAATGGGGCTAATATTCGGTACTTTAGTGTCGTATATATGTCTCTTTGGCTAGCAATTATCTTTTATAGTAATGCGATAAGGAATGTATCTTTTGAATCATCAAAAATAGAAATTGTTAATTCATTTAAGAAATATCTATTTAAAATGAATGCATCACTTTTAGTCTCACTTTTTCTAGTCGCATTAATTGGGAGTTCGAGCTTACCATCGTACGTTTACTCATTGTCTCCGGCAAAATCTCAGTTATCTAAACTAACAGAGTTTAATCAATTAGGAGAAGCCGGAATTATTGGAGACTACTGGAATTCTTATATTATTTGTAGTGTTAATCCTGAAAAATTACATTGCAGACCTCACGATCGCAGTATGGTCCGATCGTGAGGTCTGCCAAGAAAGTAGTGGCTTCAGCTAAAATTTATTTAGTTAAAGAAAGATGGTCAGATTATTTTCCTGATCAGATTGTTCAATTTGAAACAAGGTTCATAAAACAAGGTCCAGAAATTAAAATCGATAAGTACACGTTAGCACTTTATAAACGGGAATAATTTTTATAGGATGATTCACGATATTGAATTATCTAAGCTAAAATAACAGCCAAAAATAATCTCGTACCTTTCCTAAGATTTCAGGAACAGTACGAGATTCAATGGATATTTATATGTTGACTAAGAAGTACTCTAGGCAGCATTCGCACGATACCACTCAATCGTACGACGCAAGCCTTCCTCGAAGCCAATTTCCGCTTCAAAACCAAAACGATTCTTTGCCCGACTTGTATCCAAACAACGACGCGGCTGACCATTGGGTTTATCGGTCTGCCAGACTAGCTCACCATCGTAATCCATCAATTTACAAATCAGCGTGATCAAATCTTTAATGGTAATTTCGCGATTTGTTCCTAAATTCACAGGATCTGACGAATTGTAAGACTGCGCTCCCATGACAATGCCTCGCGCAGCATCATCCGAATAGATAAATTCACGGGTCGGACTGCCATCGCCCCACACCAAAATACTACGATCGCCCGCCACTTTGGCCTCATGCACCTTCCGAATCAAGGCCGGAATTACATGGGAACTGCGCGGATCAAAATTGTCGCCCGGACCATAAAGATTGACCGGAAGCAAATAAATGCCATTAAAGTCATACTGCTGACGATATGCCTCTAACTGCACCAACAATGCTTTTTTTGCAACACCATAAGGCGCATTTGTTTCTTCTGGATAGCCAATCCAAAGATCTTCTTCTTTAAAAGGAACAGGCGTAAATTTTGGATAGGCGCAGATAGTTCCAACGCAAACAAACTTTGAAACCCCTGCCTGATAAGCCGCATGAATTAACTGAGTTCCCATCATCAAATTGTCATAGAACAACTCTGCGGGCTTTTCCTTATTCAAGCCAATTCCACCAACATGGGCAGCCAAATGGATCACAAGATCCTGCCGATCGACCGCTTTTTGACAATTTTCCCACTTACAAAGGTCTAAATCCTTCGATCGTGGGATATAAATCTTTTCCCTATCCGCACCCGCCGCCAAAAGCTGAGCCACCACCTGTTTACCGAGAAAGCCCGCACCGCCCGTCACCAAAATTTTCTGCTTACTTAAATTCATGATCCCACTACTAATAAAAAATTAGAGAGCCGTCGAAGACTCTCCCTCTCGATATTCAACCGCAATTAGAATGACATGCCAGCAAATTGCTCACGGACGATCGCCTGTTCTTGATTCGCGCCACTGGTTTCGCTTGGAGGCTGCACACCAACCGCACGCAAATCTGCATCAACCATCAAGTTAACCAACTCATTAAAAGTTACAGTCGGTGCCCAATTTAATTGTTTTTTGGCCTTAGCGGGTTGGCCAATCAACAAATCAACTTCAGTCGGACGGAGATAACGCGGATCAAATTCCACATAGTCTTTCCATTCCAGATTCACCCGACCAAACGCCAATTGCAAGAACTCTTCTACAGAGTGGGTTTCACCCGTTGCAATCACAAAGTCATCCGCTTTGTCCTGCTGCAACATCAACCACATCGCCTTGACATAGTCTTTTGCATAGCCCCAGTCACGCTTCGCATCCAAATTCCCCATAAACAACTTAGTCTGCTTACCGGAAACAATTCGAGCCACCGCACGGGTGATTTTGCGAGTCACAAAGGTCTCACCCCGACGAGGCGATTCGTGGTTAAACAAAATGCCATTGGTCGCAAACAAGTTGTACGACTCGCGGTAGTTAACCGTCTGCCAATGGGCAAACATTTTCGCACAAGCATAAGGACTGCGAGGATAAAACGGGGTATCTTCCGACTGCGGTACTTCCATCACCTTGCCATACATCTCCGAGGATCCAGCTTGATAATAGCGGACTTCATTTCCGGTACGGGCTTGATAATCACGAATCGCTTCTAGCAATCGTAATGCGCCCATGCCTACGCAGTCAGCAGTGTATTCAGGAGAGTCAAAACTCACTCGAACATGGGATTGAGCGCCTAGATTATAAATTTCCTGAGGTTTAACTTCTTCAATAATCCGGCCCAACATGGTGCCATCGGTCAAGTCACCATAATGCAAGAACAACCGGGCACCCGGAACATGGGGATCTTCATACATATGATCCAAGCGATCGGTATTGAAGGTTGAAGTCCGACGAATAATTCCATGAACTTCATAGCCCTTTTCTAAGAGCAATTCAGCAATGTAGGAACCATCTTGTCCCGTAATTCCAGTAATTAAAGCGCGCTTACGTTGGGTCATACTCAATGTCTCCTAAAAATTAAAGTATTCAAATCAATAGCAAGTCTAGTTATGTAATTTTACTGAACCTCCATAGATGCTATCTGAGCGGATTTATCATCCCATTAGTGGGTTTAACATGATTACCTAGTAATTCCCAGAAAGACCGTGTCACACACCCAATACTCAAAAATAAACTTGACCAACTTGTATTTCCAAAACAAATTAGCCAGACATCTCGATTCTTTTATCGATTCTTAATGTAACGCGAGATTAAAGAAGAATTTCTAAAAGAGGAAGAATGATAAGTAAATATAAGCTATTTAGCCGATGACATTACTAGTCAAAAGCCAATCAGAGGTTTATCAAAACCCTCACTAGCCGATCGAAAAAACCAGGGAACTCTAGTAGGCACCGTTGTTCTTCGGGAAAATCACGACCCCGATCGTCCGAACAATAATCACCATATCCATGGCAAAGCTCCGATTAGCCACATAGTACGTATCCATCCGCACCCGCTGAGGATAGGGAATATCATTACGGCCTGAAACTTGCCACATCCCCGTAATTCCAGGCCTTGCCTCAAGTACGGTTGTCATTTTTTCGCCATAGCGCGGCAATTCTTCCGGAACCAACGGACGTGGACCCACGACGCTCATGTCACCCATCAGGACATTCCAAAATTGAGGAAATTCATCTAGACTTGTGACCCGTAAAAATCGACCGATCCAAGTAATACGCGGGTCATATTTCAACTTAAAACTAGCTTCAAATTCTTTTTGAAGATCGGGTGAGGCTTGGAGTAAGTCTCCTAAAACCCGATCGGCATCATATATCATTGTGCGAAATTTAATACAGCCAAATCGTCGGTAACGCTTGCCAACTCGCTCTTGAACATAAAAAACTGGCCCATCAGATCCAATGGCAACTAGAAATGCAATTAACAGATAAAACGGGGAAAATAGGATTAAGACTGAAAGTGAAAACCCAATGTCAAATATCCGCTTTGAGGTCATGCGATCGGCCCAATGGCTAGATCGTCCTGTCGGACGCAAAGATTTTGCAATTAACCCACTGGATGACTGGGGTGTCAAATGGTTATCGTCTGAAGATGAAATCGACTGTCGATCAGCGAGCATAGGGATTTTCAACATTCACTAGAGAAATTGGTGGATGAGTAGTCCTAGATTGCGCAGATGCCGTAATTTACAATGTTTTTCACTTATCTTCAACGTTAAATTGATTTAACCCTCACATAAGATCCTCCCAAGGGAAAGGTCAAAAACACATGACTTACGTAATTGTGGTAAAGACTGCGATTATTACATCATAAATCTTGACCAACATCATACAGGGCTTAGACTTAATTCACTGGTTTTTAGTTCCCATGCCAGCCTTTTGACAAACTCGATCGATCGCCTGCTGATAACGAAGCTTAAAGGTTTCAGCCGAAAACTGTTGAGCATGGGACGCGATTACTTCCGGATTAATTTGGGTGGCGATCGCCTCAAATACCCGAACTGCTGCCACAATATCGCTAACTTGCTGCGTTTCAAATAAAATTCCAGTGCCCCGATCGGCCCAAGTCCGAATATCCTTCACGGTCTCACTCGTCCCCCCTTGTCCGTAAGCAATCACGGGAGTTCCGCAAGCCTGAGCTTCGACGGGAGCGATGCCAAAATCTTCGTAGGCGGCATACACGAAAGCTCTAGCCTGTGACATATAGGTTGCGACATCTTCGTTCGATCGCCAGCCTAGAAACTGAATATTTTTTTTGGCCATGCGTTCTAACATTGGCCGATCGCCCCCTTCTCCTATCACCAGCAGCGGCAACCCCAGCTGATTAAAAGCATCCACGATTAACCCCACCTGTTTGTAGCCCACAAGACGCGAGACTACGAGGTAGTAATCCTGTTTCTGAGAGACAAAGGGGAAACGATCGAGGGCCACGGGCGGATAAATCACCTCAGCAGTTCGCCGATAACAACGCCAAATTCGCTGTGCTGTAGTTTGAGAATTGGCAATAAAATGATCGACGCGGTTCGCTGATAACACGTCCCACTGACGCAACTGATGAAGAATGAGTCGGGTAAGGGCACCTTTGAGTCCTTTGCCTGCATTGCCATGGCCCAAATAATCAAAGGTCAAATCCCAGGCATAGCGCATTGGAGCATGACAATAGCAAATATGAACTTGATTGGCGCGGGTGAGTACCCCTTTTGCGACGGCATGGGAGGACGAGAGAATGACATCGTAATCTCGTAAATCTAACTGCTCGATCGCTAGCGGCATCAACGGCAAATACTTCTGCACCCCAAACTCGGCACGGGGGAAATGCTGCAAAAAACTATGACCGATCGATCGACCATACAGATAACTCTCCGGATTACGCGACTCAAAATCAATCAGCGCATACAAATCCGCATCCACAAAACTCAAAATATCTTGGACGACTAATTCAGAGCCACCCGTTGCCTTTGGGGTCAGCCATTCATGAACCAGCGCATATTTTAAATTGGATCCACGATCTTCAATCCCCATTGTGGCCGCCCCCAAATAACGGTTTCTTGTTTGTAAATGGCCATGCCGGGTTTTGCACCCTTGGGCTTATAAACATGTTTTGGTTGGGTATAAACTACCGGAACCTGCTCACTTTGCCGCGATTGGCTATAGTAAGCCGCCAGATCTGCAACGGCGCGTAAATCGGCTTCTTCTGGAACCGAGCCTGCTGGAAGCCGTAACAACGCATGACTTCCCGGTATTTCTTGAGTATGGAACCACAGATCGTAGTCCCCCGCCATCCGAAACGTCAAAAAGTCATTTTGGCGATTGTTGCGGCCAATTAATATCTCGTAGCCACTAGGACTTTGATAGCGACGAGGTTGGCTGGATAGATCGGCTTTGTCAACGATCGACTTCTTCGATTTTGTACCGGATTTAATGCTGGACTTAATTCCAGACTTTGCCCTTGCACTCGCCTGTCGGACTGTTTTTAAGCTAGATGCTTGGGCGGGATCCAGTTCAACTTGATAACGAGATCCGGCTAAATATCCCTGTTGAATCAACTCATCCCGCATATCTTCAATCGCCGTCAAATCAAGGCTCGATCGGTAATCTTCGATTTGGGTTAGGGCCGTTTCTACTTGCTGAAGATAATCAATTTCGGTTTTGACATCCATTAATAGCGGCATCACGGCATCTCGCGATCGCCTAAATTTTTGGTGTTGTTTATAGAGCGCTTGAGCATTTTGGACCGCATTACGATCGGGAGCTAGCGGAATCCGCATCGGCAATCCAGTCTCAAAATCCATCAGCACAATTTCAGTCATGCCCAATTCCCAGTCATTCAAATGCGCCATCAGCAAATCCGCTTTACCTCGAATTTCATCAGCCCGATCGCTCTCGCCTAACCGCGCTTGGAAGCCATTTTGTTTCGTATAGAGCTTACCAAGCAGCAATTTCAGTCGCATTTTGAGCTGATGTCGAACTTGGTCGAACTGTTGCTGAGACAATCCGCCGCCATAATAGTCATTTAAGATGGTTTGAATCGAATTCGCAGCGCTTGATGATTCACCCAAAAGCCGATAGCCCGAAGTCGTCATCATCGGCGCAAAGGTATTAGTTTCCAAGCATTTTAGCCAAGTTTGCCAACTGTCAAACAACGATCGCCACTCATCATCTGAAAGCGTGTCACTGATTCGATCGGACGCTAATCCCGCTCTATTCAACAACTCCAAAGTCAGCGCCGAACTTAAACCACGATAGTTCTTGACCAATAGTTTTTTCAATACTGTCGGAACCAAGGCTAGCCGCTCATGCCAGCGATCGAAGCATTCCTCTAAACTCGGCATGGATTGAGTCGAACTCGGAGGCAACTGATAAGCATCCCCGGTTTGAATCGGGCGAACACTAGACTGCGTGGCGCTCACCTGATGGGCGGCAGTCACAATGTCACCCTGCTCATTCACCAAAACTGCATTACTATACTGACCTTGGACTTCAACATAGAGGTGCCACAACACTGGATCCCCTGGTCGCTGACAGAATTGCAAATCCAGCACCCGTTCCCAAGGCTTGACGATCGCCACATCACACAGCGCCAATCCACCCAACTGATGCCATAACTGTTGACTAAAGGTAAAGGTATCAGGCGATCGCGGAGGAGCCTCTCCAACATGAATTCGAGCTGCTTGAGGATGCCAGGAAATGGTTAACCAACTCCGGCCCGTAATGGTTCTAAGTGCCAGGGAAATGGTAAACCGATCGACTTGATAGACCTGCTCCAAACGGGCAGGCAAGCTGTGATTAACGAGTTCATGACGCACTGCGACCAGCGTTGTAAAGTCTACGGGCTGCACACCAAACCTCAGTGAGTAAAACTCAATTTAAGAAAACAGTCTTAGAACTTATCTGGAAACTAGAACTGACGTAGGAACTAGAATTTTGAAGTCCTTGCGATCGAAACTTTAGCAGATCTAAAACTCGAAGAATTACTAAATCTACAAATGGGCTTCTATTGGAGCTTACTATTGTAGGAATTCCCAAAAAATGCCTAGAATTCTAGAATTAAAGCATTTCGTGATTTTCGATAAATTCAATGAAGAGGTATGAAACCCATGCGTCCGGTGAAGGACTATTTCGATCGTAGATATCTCATTGCCTCTAATCTAGAGAAACAATAGTTAAAAGGCACTTATTTAATATTTTTAGGATATTTATCGGTTAGGCTTGTTCACCACACATTTTTACGGTTAGAATTTAAATAATCGTAAATGTGCTCTGGACTAGAATCTTCAGTAACCCTATGACGGATATTAAGTTAATCAATATTGGATTCGGCAACATCGTGTCGGCAAATCGTGTCATCTCGATCGTCAGTCCTGAGTCTGCTCCGATCAAACGAATTATCACGGATGCTCGGGAGCGCGGTGAACTCATTGATGCGACTTACGGGAGACGAACCCGTGCAGTAATCATTACTGATTCAGGACATGTCGTCCTGTCAGCCATTCAGCCAGAAACGGTCGCCAATCGATTTGTAACTAGCAAAGAGTCTGCTAATGGTGAAGAGGCTTAAATCCTAGGCTAAACGTTTAGATTTGGATTCAACTTTTCGTGCAAAATATTGAATTAATTCCTTATCTGGAGCACGCTCAAAGTGCTTCGTTTTTATGCAAAGACTCTTAAATGCCGATTAACAGCGGCCTATAAACTTTCTACACCGTAAATCTGTGATGATCTGGAATCTGAGCTGATCTGGGCTTGCCAGTCGGGAAGTTCGATCGGAGAATGGTCGGACCAATAGTTTGACTATAAAGGAGCATCATGGGTAGCCCGATCGCAGCAGAATTGAGCAACGCATTGAGCAATACAGAGCATCTAATTTCAAACCATCCCACCACCGATCACCGAAACTCTGGACGATTGATTGTTTTAACCGGACCCAGCGGTGTCGGAAAAGGCACGCTACTACAGGCTTTGCTGCAACGTCATCCCGAACTCAAACTCTCCATCTCTGCCACCACCCGATCGCCGCGCACAGGTGAGATAGATGGTGTAAATTATTATTTCATCACTCGACAACAGTTCGATTTGATGGTGAGTGAACATGAATTTATCGAATGGGCGGAATTTGCCAACAATTGCTATGGAACACCAAAGAGATCCGTTGAAGAGCAACTGGCATCCGGCGAATGGGTCATTTTAGAAATCGAACTCGAAGGCGCAAGACAAGTGCGTCAAAGCTTCCCCCAAGCCACCCGGATTTTTATTCTGCCCCCTTCTATTCAAGAACTCGAAAGCCGTATTCGAGGTCGAGGTCAAGACTCTGACGACGCGATCGATCGGCGACTTCAACGAGCTAAAGCCGAAATTGATGCTGCCAATGAATTTGATGTGCAGATTATCAATGATGAATTTAATGAAGCACTCGATCGGCTAGAGCAAACCGTTTTTTCCGCAACTCTAGTCAGGTAAACCAAGGCGGAGAAGGTGCTTTAGGAGATTTGATTCCAATATTGCGGAATGGGGATTAATGAGAGAACTACCCAGTATTTCTTTATATTGTGTAGTTCCTTGTCTAACCCTTACGAATGCTGACACTTCACCGCAATGGAAGCTCAGGAGACTTATCTTAGGACAAGTTCAACCTGGGTAAACTCTCCCTTAATCACTGGTAAATGCTATGCACACCGCATCCTCTTTAGCCAATTTAGTCCGATCGCTGTTCGTCGCTCTTTGCATTGGCTTTTTGTTTCCGATCGTAGGAATTTTGATCGTGCTCGCCGGACTGGTAGTTTTAGGTTACGTACCCGGATTAGTGGGAATGAGCCAGATTGGACTTCAAGGTTTGGTTAACTTTTTGATGACGTTCGGCGACGGAAGCTGCATTAAAGGAGCACTAGTAATTGGCGGGGCGTTTGCGCTTGTGACCCTATTGTTCGACGGGTACGTTACCTATCGTCATCGCAGCTTTTAAGGTCTGATCAATTCTGGCGCACCACAAAACTCCATTCCCTCTTATCCTAGGAAGAGTGCTTGTCACAGACTTCAGGAACGATCGGTTCACAAATGATCGCTTGAAGTTAACAAGAAATTTTCAAGGCAGGAGAACTATGGCTAGGCTCATGAACAAGTTGGCAACTCGATTGGTCGCATTCCTCAGCGCCATTTTAATAGGAATGACGATCGCATCACCCGCATTGGCCCAAAGTGCAAACCCAAGCGGTGCAAACCTAAAAAGTACTGCTTCCCTGACCACTCCCGCCATCACGCCTAAAACATCTGTTCAGCCCTACCTCGATCGCGTGGTCAAAGATATCAGCGAATTTCAGCTCTCCAATGGCATAAAATTCATCGTCCTAGAACGTCACAACGCTCCTGTCATCTCTTTTAGAACCTATGTAGACGTAGGTGGAGCGGATGAGAAGCCAGGAAAAACAGGCATTTCTCACTTTCTAGAACATTTGGCATTCAAGGGCACCACCCGCATCGGCACTAAAGATTTTGCCAAAGAGAAAATTCTGCTCGATCGTCAAGATAAGCTCTGGGATACTTTAAAAGCAGCCGAAAAGTCAAACAATCCTGCTGAAGTCGAAAAGCTCCAAGCGGAGTTCAAGGCGTTGGATTCAGAACTTCTGAACGTTTCAAAACAAAATGAATTTGGACAAATCATTGAGCGATCGGGTGGAGTGGGCCTGAATGCAACCACAGCTTCCGATGCGACTAACTATTTCTTTAGTTTCCCATCGAATAAACTCGAACTTTGGATGTCTCTAGAATCCGATCGATTCTTGGATCCAGTTTTACGAGAATTCTTCAAAGAAAAAGCTGTCATTCAAGAAGAACGCCGAATGCGGATTGACAATTCTCCGATCGGGAAACTACTCGAAGACTATCTCCCCGCCGCCTTCAAAGTTCATCCCTATCGTCAACCTGTTGCAGGCTATGCCAAAGATATTGACTCAATGGATCGCTCAGATGTGCAAGCCTTTTTTAAGAAGTACTACACTCCTAACAACATCACAGTTTCGATCGTGGGTGACGTGAATTCCAGTGAAGTAAAAACTCTGGCTGAAACCTACTTCGGACGACTAAAGCCCGCAGCCCAAAAAGTCGATCGCACCTTACCCGTCGAACCCACTCAAACTGAAACTCGCACGGTCAAACTCAGTCTGCCATCGGAGCCTATCTATCTCGAAGGCTACCACCGTCCAGCGCTCAACCATCCTGATAACGCGATTTATGAAGCGATCGCATCATTACTCAGCGATGGTCGCACCTCACGGCTTTACAAATCGTTGGTCGAATCCAAAAAAATCGCTCTTAGCGCAGAAGGGTTCAATGGATTTCCTGGCGACAAATTCCCGAACCTGATCATGTTTTATGCACTATCTGCACCGGGACATTCCGTAGAAGAGATTCAGACAGGAATTGATGCTGAAATCCAACGCCTAAAAACAGATCCCGTCACCCAAGTCGAACTCGATCGGATTAAAACGAACGCCCGCGCTGGGTTACTCCGATCGCTCTCTTCTAATAGCGGCATGGCTTCGGCTCTGGTTGAATACCAAGTCAAAACCGGAACTTGGCGCAATTTATTTAATCAACTGGATGCCATTAGCGCCATTACACCTGCGGACATTCAGCGGGTCGCAAACGCAACTTTCAAGCCGGAGAATAAAACGATCGGTGAAGTTGTAAGCGACCGATCCCCCTAAACCTCCCTTGATAAGGGGGACTAAGAGTTATTGAGAAAATTCCAGCTTTTATCTCATACTCTCTGGTCCCCTTTTATCAAGGAGGTTAGGGGAATTCATTAACTAGTTAGTACAAACTGCCTGACCCGAGGCATTACGAACCACCGTTCCTTCCTGTCCATTAAAGAACACGGGAAGCTGAGCACCGTCCGATCGCAGCACATACATCCGAGGCTTCTCGCCCATACATTGACGAACCCGATCGGACCAAGCCACCAAATTTTGGGAATAGGCCGACCGATACGCTTGCATTTCATCAACCGTCGTACGTAAGCGTTCATTGACAATAGGACCGATCGCAGATGGACTATTAGGGTTAGCCTGAGTAGAAAGCACTGGATCCGCAAGTCGATCGGTAATGGGCGAACTGGTTGAAATACTACTATCTACCACTTGCTGAATATTAATTGGAAGCTCAAAATTCCCTGGCAATAGACCAACTGGAGGTAATGCAATTCGCTCTGGCAAGCTAGTAATCGGTGGAATTCCACGACTTCCAACCTCGATTTTGACGGGTATGCTGGGCGGCATGGCCGATGGATCACTACTAACTTGGGCGACGATAGCCGATGGATCGCTGGCTTGAGCAATGGTTTGAACGATCGGTTTAGCAACGATCGGTTCGGCAGCAATCGGTTGGACAACAATGGGTTTAGCTGCGATCGGCTGGGCCGCAACAATTGGGGCAACCGTTAATGCGATCGTAGGATCCTGTCTCACTTGCACCGAAACTTGAGCGGGAGCTTGGGGAACTTCTACCCGAAGAGTATTCGTCCGATCATTTATCACCTCGGGAGCGGCGATCGATCGAACCGCAGCGGGCTGGTCCACCGAGCCAAGATGTGGCGTTTCAGAAACTTCAAGGGATGGCTCCGGATTCTTGACCGAGTCAGCAGAAAACGCTTGAGCATGTGCGCTTTGGGGAAGTTGAACGATCGCGCCTAACGAGACCAGTGGAATCAACAGTAATTTATTATTCATAATCACAAACATCCAATAGTGAAAACATATGTAGGGTAGACAGTTATTTCTACAGACTTTTAAGCACTCAACGGGAAGTATTTATACGGAAATTCCAAATATCACTGAATGGTGTGAAGAGACGCTTTAAACTAAGAAAAAGAACAAATGAGCTAGATAGGCTAGGCCGTCATCTGAACATGCAAAATCGAACCTCTTCAAAATTTTTCAACACCAAAACCTTGACCCTAGTGTTTTGTTTTGCCGTGATTCCATTAATTTTGATTCTGCTGGCGGTGCGCCCCGCCGTAGCCTCCACAGCAAAACATTTTGACGAAATCACTTTCAAGCCGCTGGCTGAAATCAAGCTCCCACCCTACGAGGAGTTCAAGCTGAAAAACGGCATGACGGTCTTTCTAATGGAAGACCACGAACTTCCCCTTGTTAGCGGAAATCTGATGGTTCGTACCGGAAGCCGCAACGAAGATGCCGATCGCACAGGGTTGGCCTCCTTAACGGGAAGCGTCATCCGATCGGGCGGCACTATCAACCATCCAGCCAACCCGCTTAACGAGTTACTTGAGCAAAAAGCCGCTTCAATCGAATCTGGCATCTCTGTAAACTCCGGCAACGTGAGCTTTAGCAGCTTGACGGAAGATTTACCTCAAATTTTTGACCTATTCGCTGAAGTGATTCAAACTCCAGCCCTTCCCCAAGACAAAATAGACCTGACTAAATTTCAAGTACGTGGCGCAATTGCACGACGCAACGATCAAGCCAACGCAATCCTGGGCCGTGAGTTTCGCAAATTGATTTACGGCGCAACTAGTCCCTACGCTCGCACGGTGGAATACGCCACGATCGATCGCATCACTCAAGCGGATATTCAGAGCTTCTATCAATCCCAGTTCCAGCCTGAAAACTTCATTCTCGGAATCGTTGGTGATATCAATCCAGCGGAAATGAAACGATCGATCGAAGCAAAATTTGGTAACTTCAAATCCAGTGCCAACGCCTCAAAATCTGTTCAAAACGCAGCCGTCCGACAAGCTCAAAACTCAGGTGTCTTCTTCGCCAGCAAACCCGAACTCACCCAAAGCTCTATCCAAATCGGCCATCTTGGCGGCAAGGTGATCGATCGTGATTATCCAGCGTTGTCGGTGATGAACGATATTCTCAGCGGATTTGGCGGACGATTATTTAACGAAGTCCGATCGCGTCAAGGGCTGGCCTACAGTGTTTATGCGGCTTGGAGTCCCCAGTTTGACTATCCAGGAATTTTTGTTGCGGGCGGTGATACTAAATCTGAATCTACGGTGCCATTTATTCGGGGGGTCTTGAAAGAGATCGATCGAATCCGCACTGAGCCAGTGAGCCAAAATGAGTTACAACGCGCTAAAGATTCGGTTATCAATTCTTTTGTGTTCAATTTTGACGATCCGAGCAAAGTCTTATCCCGCGTCATGCGTTACGAATATTTCGGCTATCCGAAGGATTATCTCTTGCAGTATCAAAAGGCTGTGGCGGCGACCACCGTTCGAGATATTCAACAGGTTGCAGCGCGTAATATCAAGCCATCTCAACTGGTGACAATGGTCGTGGGCAACGAAAAGGCGATCGTTCCTGCACTTTCTACGCTCAATCAATCTGTGAAAGCGATCGATATTTCCATTAAGGGAGCCAAATAATAATGTTAGAGAAGTTGGGGATTTTGCAGGGCGACATTACGAAACTGGCGACTGATGCTGTTGTAAATGCCGCTAACGAAAGTCTCCTGGGCGGCGGCGGGGTCGATGGTGCAATTCATCGTGCTGCTGGACCGAAATTGTTAGCGGAATGCCGATCGCTCAACGGTTGCAAAACTGGAGAGGCAAAAATCACTCACGGCTACAATTTGCCCGCGCAATGGATTATTCACACGGTTGGTCCTGTTTGGAAGAATGGTGAATCGGGAGAACCGGAAGCGCTACGATCGTGCTACACAGAATGCTTAAAACTTGCTGTATTGCACAATATTAAAACGATCGCGTTTCCGGCGATTAGTTGTGGGGTCTATGGGTTTCCGGTAGATCAAGCGGCGAGGATTGCGATCGGAACTGCGATCGAGTTTTTAAAGACAAACGGTACAAGTATTGAGGGCGTGAGTTTTGTTTGTTTTAGCGATGAGGATTATGACATCTATGTCGAAGTCTTCGGTGAACTTTGTTGAACTCGAAAAGTAGTTTACAAAGGATTAATGGAATTTTAATTTTTTAATTGTCCGATACGATCGCCCTTCTAAACTCCCACCAAATTCCCCATTTTTCTCTAACTTCGTGTGTAATGGGAAAAGTATCTCTCTCATTCACCATTCTATGAATTCTCTCATCACTCAAGGTCAGCAGCAACTCAAGCTCGGCTTATGGTCGATCGGACTGGCAACCTTTGAACGGGCAATTGCGCTGGATGAGACTGATGGGTCGGCTTGGGAAGGAAAAGCGGCGGCGCTGAAGAAATTGGGGCGGTGGGCTGAGGCGATTGAGGTTGAGGAGCGGTTGGTGGAGATGCGGAGTCAGAGGCTTGTGTTGGATATAGACTTCTACTATGGGCAGGGAAATGATTTGTATGGATTGGATCGATATGAAGAAGCAATAGAATCCTACGAAAAAGCGATCGAAATTAAAGCAGACTTACGCGAAGCTTGGTTTAATCGAGGCATAGCACTATATGCATCAGGCCGAAATGAAGAGGCGATTGAATCATTCGACAAAGTGATTGAAATCAAACCTGACTTACACGAAGCTTGGTTTAATCGAGGCATTTCGCTATCTGTATTAGGACAAAACGAAGAGGCGATCGAGTCCTACAATAAGGCAATCGAAATCAAATCTGACTACCACGAAGCTTGGAATAACCGAAGCATTTCACTGTCTGAATTAAGCCGAAACGAAGAGGCAATCGTGTCATTTGAAAAAGCGATTGAAATTAAATCTGACTACTACGAGCCTTGGTCTGGCCGAGGTCTAGCACTGTGTGCATTAAGTCGAAACAAAGAGGCGATCGAATCTTATAATAAAGCGATCGAAATCAACCCTGACTTCCACCAAGCTTGGTATAACCGAGGTAATTCTCTGTATGCATTAGGCAGAAAAGAAGAGGCGATCGAGTCCTACAATAAGGCGATCGAAATTAAGCCAGATGATGATGAAGCTTGGTTTTGGTTTTGGCAAGGTAGTCTGTTGTCTCAATTAGGCCAGTATGAAGAGGCGATCGTATCATTTGAAAAAGCGATCGAAATTAAACCCCACAAATATGAAGCTTGGTTTAACCGAGGTATTTCACTGTCCGAATTAGACCGAGAAGAAGAGGCAATCAACTCCTATAATAAAGCGATCGAAATTAAACCCGATGACTACTGTGCTTGGCTTAATCAAGGTGTTTCGCTCTATGAACTAGGCCGCAAAGAAGAGGCGATTGCATCTTTTGAAAAAGCGATCGAAATCGAACCTGATGACCATCAAGCCTTGACTAACCGAGATATTTTACTGTCTGAGTTAGATCGAAACGAAGAGGCGATCGTGTCATACGAAAAAGTAATTGAAACCGAACCTGACTACCATCAAGTTTGGTTTAACAGAGGCATTGAACTGTCTTCATTAGGCCGTAAAGAAGAAGCGATCGAGTTCTATGAAAAAGCGATCGAAATCAAACCTAACTTACACGAAGCTTGGTATAACCGAGGTAATTCCCTGGATGCATTAGGCCGTAAAGGAGAAGCGATAGAGTCTTATAAAAAAGCGATTGAAATCAAACCTGATGACTACTGTGCTTGGCTTAATCAAGGTGTTTCGCTCTATGAATTAGGCAACAAAGAAGAGGCGATTGCATCTTTTGAAAAAGCGATTGAAATTAAACCCAACTACCATGAAGCTTGGTATAATCGAGGCAATTTGCTATCTAAATTAGATCGAAACAAAGAGGCCATTGAGTCCTATGAAAAAGCACTTAAAATCAAGCCTGACTATCATAAAGCTTGGTATAGCCAAGGTCTTATACTGTATAAATTAGGCCGATACGAACTGGCGATCGTGTCCTTTGAAAAAGTGCTCAAAATTAAACCTAATTACAATCGAGCTTTGACTAACCGAGATATTTGGCTGGATGAATTAGACTGAGAATAAGAAGCGATCGTATCACCACCACGAATAATTGATAACACGAACATTGTCAGTAGAACTTGGGGGCGATCGTATCATTCGCCAAGATTTTATTTAAGCGAAACCAAGTCTCTTCAAGTTTCATTTTCTGAAACCGGGACACTTTTACCGATCGTACCCCTCATAATTCAGACACCGTTACCCTGGCCTCTGCGTATGCGAACCCCGATCGACGCTCGCCTATATCAAATCGGCTTCCTCGCCAGTTTCCTACTCCTCGGCTTCCTCACCCGCGATTGGCAACTCCATATTGAAGTCGTCCTCACCGCGATCGTTACCGCCCTCAGCACCCAATACCTCTGCTTAAAACTAAAAAACTCAAAAAATCTCTTAGTCCCGCTTCCCAAAAGAGAGTTAGGGAGATCTCTCCGATCGCAGTTCTACAGCCCAATGATTACCGCATTAGGATTATCCGTTCTACTTCGCGTTGATCATCCCTGGGCCATGGCATTTGCAGCAACGATCGCAATTCTATCCAAATTTCTATTGCAATTCAATCAAAAACATATTTTCAATCCTGCTAACTTTGGCATTATCTGTGCCATTCTCTTTACCCATGAAGCCTGGGTTTCACCTGGTCAATGGGGCGAATCAATGTGGTATGTAGTGATGTTCTTGATTTGTGGTGGATTGGTTCTGAAAAAAGTAGGCCGTTGGGACACCACGATCGCATTTCTTTCATTCTATTTCGCCATGGAAGCGGTGCGTAATCTATACCTCGGCTGGACTTGGGATGTGTGGAGTCATCGCATGATGAGCGGTTCATTAGTCATGTTTTCATTTTTTATGATTACCGATCCGCGTACCATTCCTAATGCTAAACCTGCTCGAATCATTTGGACATTTACGATCGCATTGATCACCTTTATCCTAAGAAATTACTTCTTCATAACCACCGCTGTATTTTTTGCATTGTTTCTAGCCGCACCACTCACCATTCTTTTAGATTGGATTTTCAAAGACGATCGATTTGATTGGTTCAATCTCCCCAGTGCTACTACTCCCGAAATCAAGCCTGTCTAAACTCATTCATTTTAGTAATCGTCATGAATATAATTCGATCGTTTTTTGCCATAGCACTTTCATTATTTTTAGTGCTTACAAATTCATTACCAGCCCTTGCCTTCTGTGGATTCTACGTCGCAAAGGCAGATACTAAACTCTATAATCAAGCCTCCCAAGTTGCGATCGCCCGCGTCGATAACCGTACCATTCTCACCATAGCAAATGACTACCAAGGCGAAGCAAAAGATTTTGC
>JAYUEU010000215.1:0-6903 GCA_043739065.1 Synechococcales cyanobacterium
TAGTGACGATCAAACAAGCTCATTGTTGAGCAGAGATTAACCGCCACATTTTAACGCGGCTTGCGGTGACTTTAACTCCGTTTGCGTTAACTTCCTGACTGATTGTTGTCTAAGTTAGGTCTAAATTAGATAGGGGATCTGAATTTATAGATGATGTTCTAATTTAGGATCTTCTCGTAGCGTTTTTAGGACTTGTTTGATGTCTTGGATACGATCTTTTTTGACAATTAATGTCACCTTGCCGTCTCGGACAATCACCACATCGTCCAGTCCGATCGTCACAATCAGCTCGTCCTCTTGGGTGGAATATAGCAGTGAGCCTTGGGTATCAAGACCCACATGTCTGCCGACTTCTACGTTGGGTTTATCGCTTTTCAAGAGGCGTTCGATCGCACCCCAATCTCCTAAGTCATCCCAAGTAAAGGTGACGGGCAAGACGGTGGCTTTTTGGGTGGGTTCCATCAGGGCATAGTCAATGCTCTTTTTGGGAAGCTCACCATAGGCCGCAATTCCTTTTGCTTCTAGGGGTTCCAAGATCTCTGGAGCATAGCGCCGAATTTCCTCTAGAGCTACTTTGCCCTGAAACACAAACATCCCGGCATTCCAGCTATATAGTCCAGTTTTGATGAAGGCTTCAGCAGTTTCCCGATCGGGTTTTTCTGTAAATCGATCGACCTTGTAGGCTGGGATCCCCTGGGGCGATTGAACGTCGGTCGGCAATAATTTTCCTTGGGCGATGTAACCGTAGCCCGTGGATGCAAATGTGGGGGTAATTCCCAGGGTGACGATCGTTTCGGACTGGAGGGCAACGTGACGGGCAGATTCTAGAGTCTGGACAAATTTTTCAGGTTCGGTAATCCAATGGTCTGCTGGAAAGAATGCCATTACGACTTCTTCTCCGTAGCGTTTCACGACTTCCAAGATGCTCCATGTTACTGCCGGAGCGGTGTCTCGTCCTTCAGGTTCGATTAAGAGATTGGCGGCTGGTAACTCTGGTAATTGCTCTTGTACGCCGTCGGCCAATTGTGCTGATGTGATGACCCAGAGATTTTCCCAGCCTTGGGCCGGAATTAGCAATCGATCGGCGGTGGTTTGCAGCAAGCTCAGACCGCTACCATCTAGGCTGAGAAACTGTTTTGGACGATCGAGACGGCTGAGGGGCCAGAAGCGTTCGCCTTTTCCTCCGGCTAAAATAATACAAACTAGAGGCTGTGATGAATGGGATGATGTCATAGGAGAGGGGTGAGAAATTTCGGGGTAAGTCTGGTACTACAAGTCTGATACTATCTGTACGACCGCATAGCATATCCTTTTGCTGGGCTATCCACTACTAAAAATTCTGGCAAATTTGCTAATGTGTAACTAAATTTAAAAGAAATCTCATCCTTTCCTAAACCATAATTCATGACTC
The DNA here is from genome assembly GCA_043739065.1 of Synechococcales cyanobacterium. Lineage (GTDB taxonomy): Bacteria > Cyanobacteriota > Cyanobacteriia > Leptolyngbyales > Leptolyngbyaceae > JAAFJU01. Next base: position 1,412 of record JAYUEU010000215.1, read on the forward strand.
CAATCGCTCAGAAAACGTTTCAGAAGATAGCTCAAATCCGGTCGCGTTTCGGTCCTTTTTTAATCAAGGGTATGGTTTTAGGGCTGAGTACTGGTTTGGCGGTGACGATCGGATCGTTTATTGCAGTGACGATGCCGATGCCGGGTGGAATTGGGCCTGGTGAAGGTCAGCGGTTGTTGAGCGATTTATTGAAAAATGGTTTTCGATATCAGGTTAAGCGTCCGGTGAATGTGTTGGTGATGGGGATCGATCGGGTGGCGAATGCAAAGCTAGGCACGGAAGCAATGTTCAGTGGCAATAGTGATTCGATGTTGTTGCTACATATCGATCCAAAACAATCTGGCGTGAATCTCCTGTCGATTCCCCGTGATACTCAAGTTGAGATTCCTAATCTTGGTTTGACAAAAATAAATCAAGCGAATCCATCCGGTGGGCCAGCGCTGGTGAATAAAGTTATTTCTGATAATTTTGCTGGAGTCCCGATCGATCGTTATGTCCGATTTAGCACTGATGCTTTTCGGGAATTGATTGATCAAGTGGGCGGTGTTGAGGTGAATGTCCCGAAGGATATGGTTTATAAGGACAATACCCAAAAACTTTCAATAAATCTGAAGCAAGGGCCGCAGCTATTGGATGGAGATAAGGCGGAACAATTTGCTCGGTTTAGAAATGATGCTTTTGGGGACATTGGCCGAGTTCAACGTCAACAAATTTTATTAAAAGCGCTGCGCGAAAAGTTTACTAGTCCGCTGGTGATTCCCCGTATTCCAGGAATTATTCAGGCAATGCAGCCTTATATCGATACGAATCTTACGTTCGAGGAGATTTTGGCACTGTTTAATTATGGTGTGGGTCTTGATCACCAAGCCATCAAAATGGTGTTGCTTCCGGGTCGCTTTAGTGGGGTTACGGAGTTTAAGGCGAGCTATTGGATTATGGATACGGATGCCCGCGATCGGATTATGAAAGAGTATTTTAATGCGGGTACGGGGCAAGCGGAGGGAACGACAGGTCCATTGCGAATCGTTATTGAAAATGCTTCAAATAATCCTGATGCCGCCCAAACTATTGCAACGGAACTGACTAAGGCGGGCTATGAAAATGTATCTGTGAGTGATGACCGACCGGAACAACAAACCCAAACGCAAATTATTGTTCAAGGCGGTCAAGATCAAGCGGCAGAATCTATTCAACGCATTATAGGAATAGGGATTCTAGAATCGAGTTCTATCGGAGAAATAGAGTCTGATATTACGCTCCGAATTGGCAATGATATGGTGCCACAGAAGCTGTAATTCGATTATCGCCAGGATTTAAATGAAACTCTAAGGAGTGAAGACTAAATAAAACCGACAATTTATTGATTCGATCGTTCATATCATTAGACCACCCGTGAATAAATTGTGGGCTAGTAGAGAAAGCAGCTCCGCAGCTAAGAAAGAAACAATTTATAACTCATTCTTAGTCCGGTTGGAACTTTCGTTTCTAGAGTGCAATTTATTCACGGGTGGTCTACTTGATTAAACTTACTAATGCCTCCAACAACAAATCATTTTGTTCCGGTGTTCCTACGCTAATTCGTAACTTATCCTCAAGCCCGATTTGCTTAAAATATCGCACCAAAATCCCTCGATCTTTCAATCCTAAATACAATGCCTCTGCATCTTGTGGAGCCGTTGCTAAAATGAAATTGCCGTGGGATTCCATTGGGATAAATCCTAAATTCTTAAGGTCGATCGCTAATTTCGATCGAGATTCTTTGACCTTGTCTGTGCATTCATTTTTATAGGCTTGATCTCGCATTGAGGCTGTTCCAACTGCGATCGCTACGGCATCAATGTTGTAACTATCTTTGACTTTAAACAATCCTGCCAAAAGTGCTGGATTCGCGACTCCAAATCCTAATCGTAAGCCCGCTAAAGAATAGCCCTTTGACATTGTTCGCAATACAATTACGTTGTCAAATTCCTTTACTAAATCGATCGCCGTATAGTCTGCAAAATCAGCATAGGCTTCATCGATCGCTAATACTCCGGAAACTCTGCGTGCTAATTCGCGTAATTCATTTAAAGGTACACTGTGACCCGATGGACTATTGGGCGATGCAATGAATGTTACGGCTCCATTTGCGGCGACTAGATCATCTATTGGCAATCTGAAATTTGAGTCATAGGGCACTTCCACAATTTCAGCGGGCTGCATTTCAGAGAGGGTCCGATATAGCACATAGGTCGGCATGGGATAGACGACTCTTCGCGTTTGCCCTTCTGCACAGGACCGAATCAATACGTTTAATACATCGTCACTACCATTTCCCACAATTACCCAATCTGCTGGCACATTCAGCGCATCACTTACGGCATTACAAAAATCCCGCGCAAACGGATCCGGGTACCGCCGCAGAGATTCTCCGGATACCGATCGGAGGGCTTCCATGGCTTGCGGTGATGGTGGGTATGGGTTTTCATTGGTGTTGAGCTTGATGATGGGCGTTCCAGGCTTAGGCTGTTCACCAGGAACATAACCGTTCATCGCGTCAATAGCAGGGCGGAAGTAACTCATAGGATTCGATCAGAAATGATTGGGGATTGCTATTTTACCTCATAAAACTACATGTACTACAACGATCGTGTAGGCAATAGTTAAAGAATTGAGTGAGCTTTTACTCTCGTTTCCTTTTACTGTCGTTTCATTGTCGGACAACGGCGAGGTTTTATCCTGGATAGACAGCAGGGGGATTGAAGGAGACGGAATTGCTTGTGGGAGCCATTTCGTCAATTGGTGCAGGTGCAGCCATTTCATTGGGAATAAAGATCCGCGCACTGGTCGCAATCAATGCCAATCCAAAAATGAAAACAACAATTAGCGGTGCAATATATTGACGGAAAAATGCCATGGTAACTTCACTCAGTAGGGTTTCGATCGTGTACAGACTCAACTCTATTATCCTATGGTTACGCAACTTCGGGTAATTACGATCGGACTTATATGGAGTATCTGATTAAGTCCGATCGTCAGGTTTCGGGTAAGAATGCTTTGGCGTTATATGCGGAGATGATGGAGAGAAGGGCTGGGGATCGGTGGACGATCGGTACGATAACGAAATGAAAATCCTTAGTTTAAAATTTGACAAATCCCGGCCAATAATCGACAAAATCTATCGCTAGCAGAAATTTTTGTAAGTAAACTTCTGTTTTGTTTTTAGGAACCTAGGATAAGCTGAAAATACAGCATAGAGCTTGGGTTCGGTCATTCATTTGGGGTTTGGAGATGACGCTTGAAGAAAGGGTCAATTGGCAACGTATCGCCTACATTGTCGAGAGTTATGAGTTGGTGGGGATGGACGGGGAGACCTTTGATGCCTACCTTGGGGAGATGATTAGTAGTCACGCTATGCCTATTATTGAGCTGGCGTTTGCTGAGACTATTTTGGATGTGTGGACGGTGGTTCCGTTGCCACGCGGGGTTTTGTTTTTAGAACACGCAAATAAGATTTTGCAGGATTGGAGCGAAAAGGGTCTTTCTAGTCGGTTGACTCCTGAGGATTTTAAGCAGATTACGGGGTTGGATCCGGCCCCTATTATTCAAGCGATCCGATCGCCAACGCCTCAAACGCCTGTTTCATAATCGATCGTTTTAACATTTAGCTGCCCCGATCGTGATGAATTTTTTTCTTCAAAATCGGGGTGTTTTTAGGTGTCTTGGGGGTTATGTTTGAATTGCCTCGGGTTGTGACGGCTGATCCCCAGATCGGAATATTATGATTTGCTAATACTTTAATTACTGTGCGAAGGGTTGCGCCTGTCGTGAAAATATCGTCCACCAGCAAAATAGGCCGATCGGTTTTAAAATTTGGTGCAAGAGAAAAAGCGGATTCTAGGTTTTTGGCACGATCGTTAAGACCGAGTTCAAATTGTGGTTGGGTTTCACGGATTCGGATGAGGGCGTTGGGTTGATGACGATAGCCGATTTGACGGGCAAAGCTGCGGGCAATAATTTCGGCTTGGTTGTAGCCGCGTTGTTGTTGCTTGCTTTTATGCATGGGAATGGGTATGACGAGCAGCTTAGGAAACTGTTGATGGAGGTTGGCGTTAATCCAGGATTTGGCCATTTCTGTGCCTAGCCAAGTGCCGATCGTGGGTTGGTTGTTGTATTTAAGCTGTTGGATGATTTGACGTAGGTTTGTGTCATAGGTTCCCCAGGCAAATAGCGGGAATGGATGGTGTGTTGAGGGTGGTTCAATTAGGGGCGATCGGATTCCAGTTTGAAGTTGGGCTTGGCAAAATGGACAAAAGAATTCTGAGGTTGGTCGCTGACAGCTTTGGCAAGATGATTTGAGAAAAAGTTGGGAAATGTGGGATAAAAAAGATTGCATAAGAAGGCCGCGATCGATAGAGCAAGTCAACTTGATGTAAGCATTCCCCGTTTTTTGGGTTTTCAATAGGGATTAAGAGGTTAGGGTTTTGGGTGTAGGTTCGGTGCTTTTTCCGTTGCTTGAAATGTGTCCGTCGATGTCGGATCGGGTGGGCGATCGGGTGCGATCGTTTCAAGAGTTTGGCAATCTTTCTGTGGATAGTCTGCTGGGTTTGCGTTTGCTTGTGCCTCAAGTATTAGTGCGGGATCTTAGGAATTGGGTGGAAGATCCGGATGAGTGGATTGCGCAGGTTAATTTTGAGGGTGATCAACTGCGTTTGACGCTTTCGATCGAGTGGCGATCGGGTTCGGCGCAAGAATTAGATTCGTTGTTGCCAGAAGCTTGGTGTGATCCAACTCCGGCTGCTTTAATTCAGGCGTTGAAGCGACTTCGACAAAAATGGAATTCGGCTCAGTGGTCTCAACTTCGACAGTCTTATAGCTTGATTCCTGAATCGGTTGCTTTGATGATTCAGGCGATGCCGAAATTGCAGGCGATGGGGCAGGTCGTTCGTTGGATTCGATCGGCACCATTATGCTATGTGCTGGAAACGAATGGTTTTGAGGGGCATTGGCAAGACGGGCAGATGTTGACCGTGGAGCAGAAGACTCAGCTTTGCCAAACAGTGTTGGATCTACCGGATCTTTGGCATGAGGACTATACGCTGACTTGGGGGCTTGATGATGATCAGCGATTTTGGATTTTGGCGGTGGCGGTGGGGGAGACGTTGTTGGCGTTGCCGACGGTGTTAAAGAGTTCGGTTAGTTTGTCTCGCGATTCGGGGGATGGAATTTCGGCTTCTGGGATGGCGAGGTTGTTGCCGCCGACGTTCCCGGAGGGGTTTGAGATGGTGTTGTCGAGTACGACGATCGCGGTGGTGAAGACGCTTTCACCGGAAGCTGTGCCGTTTTTACGATCGGTGCAGGCAATTATTGTGGAAGCACCGGGGTTGAATAATCATGGTGTAATTTTGGCACGGGAGTTAGGGATTCCGGTGGTGGTTGGGATTGAGGATGCGACTCAGACGATTGTGGATGGCGAGGTATTGGTGCTACGGGGGCTGGCTCGTCGGGCGGTT
>JAYUEU010000216.1:0-13674 GCA_043739065.1 Synechococcales cyanobacterium
AGCTGAATCCACGAGGGAAAACTCATAGCGGGAAAGCACCTGAGCCAGAACCAGCTTGAGTTCATACATCGCCAACGCCTCCCCAATACAGCGCCGAACCCCGCCCCCAAACGGCATAAACTCATAGGGCGTAAACGTCCGATCGATAAATCGTTGTGGGTTAAACTCGTGGGAATTGGGATAGAGATCCGATCGGTGATGCACCAGATAGATGCAACCCACCACTATTTCACCGGGTTCGAGCCTGTAGCCCAGAACATCCACGGTCGTTTCAACTTGCCGAGGAAAGGTCAACATCGCCACCGGATGAATCCGCAACGTCTCATTACACACCGCCGTCAAATACGGCAATCGAAAAATCTCCATCGGATCTGGATTCTTCCCTAAGGTTGCAAGTTCCTGAAGCAGCTTTGTCCGCACTTCAGGATTACGGTGAGTCCAATACAATGCCCAAGCCATCGCCGTTGCCGTAGTTTCATGCCCAGCAAACAACAACGTCATCAACTCATCCCGCAACTCAACATCGCTCATCGCCTCTCCCTGCTCATCCCGCGAAGAGAGCATCAACGATAGAATATCAATCCGATCGGTCCTCGATTCAGCCCGTCGCTCTGCAATTTCGAGATAAAGCAAATCATCAAGCTTTTGCCGATCGCGCACAAATTTCCCCCACGGACTCCATGCTCCCCAGTCTTTTTGTAAACCGGGATAGAACAGAACCATAGTGCTCAATGGCGAGTGAAATAGATTCGCAACTTGGGTCATTAAGTATTTTAACTTTTGGAAGCGATCGCTCCCCGCCCCACTCTCAGACATTCCAAAAACCGCCTTCAGAATAATATTGAGCGAAATATCCTGGGTCACAACCCGAGCTTCAAAGGGCTGATTCAATGGAACCGCATCAAACGCCGTGGTCGTCAATTCACTGATTAGCTCACCGTAAGCCCGCATCCGTTCACCATGAAAAGGGGGCATCACAAGCTGCCGTCGTCGCCGATGTCGATCGCCATCTATTGTTATGACCGAAGCATCGCCCAGGATAGGAGCCAGAATTCGATTGAGATTCCCCGGAGCCGTATAGCGACCAACGCGAGATCCGATCGTCATATCGCGGGTTAGTATCTCCTGAATCGCTTGCGGCTGATTCACAAACACCAATCCTCCCCCAAATCCCACCACATTGGCTTGGAAAATGTCAGGACAGGTACGAACGGCAGTTTCCATATAGCCCACTGGATCCGTAGTCCACTGTAACTGTTGGAGCCAAGCGGGTTTAGTGAAGGGTTTTGGAAGGTGAAGTGCTGTGTTCATAATGCTCGATCGAGTGATTAGGAAATCAAACTGTTCTGTTAGCTTCATCTTAGTGGATGGATATGAGATGGGGAGTCGATCGCGATGATGAAGATCTTCTGTTGGCTTTCTGTGGCTATGTTTAAGCTGACGTTTTCTGCGATTACGCTTAAAGATCTTAAGTTTGCAATTTATCTTCAGGAACGATCGATCGCTATGACTGGAAGGATGTGACGTTCATTGTATTGAGCAGCAATTCTAAATTGAAAACCAGGTCAATCGATCATACTCTTCGCGCAATGAAGATTCGCGCAATGAAGGAATCATGATCGTCCCAAACTCAAGCCAAATCGATAGTCTACGATCGAAATTACAGACGTTCTACATCAAGTTAAGACATTGATTTTATGATTTAACAATTGCAGCGAAGTCAGCTAAAACTCGACCTTGATTTCGTAAAATTCCTAATAAATTAAGACGATTTTGCTTAATCTCAGGATTTGGATCCATGACTAATACGCTGTCTTCACCATCGAAGAAACTCGTTAATCTTGGAGCAATGGCACTTAACGCGGCGATCGATTCTGTATAGTTACGATTTGGCGTAGTCCCGAGTTGCGACAAGGCGGCAAAAAAGCTGCGTTCAGATTCTTTTTGAAATAGCTCTGGTTTCACATTTGTCGTTACATCCAATTCTGTCGTCCCGATCGTTCCTTTTGCCGCTAGCTTTGAAGCTCGATTAATCACGGCATAAATTGCAGCTAAACGCCCATCATTACGAATAGTTTGTAGGAAAACTGCCCGATCCCGAACATCTAGAACATTGGTCAGGGCACGATCGGAGTATTCCACATCATTCTCTCCCAAGACCGCATTCACCAAATCGTAGTCAATTGCTTGTTCATCCTTAAGCAAGGTTTGGATGCGCAAAAGGAAAAAATCTTTGAGTTGTTGCGTCAGATCCTCAGGATTGAGCTTGGTGACGGACGAATATTGTGCGCAGAACACCGGGACAACAGTATTGATTAACGTCAATAAATCGATCGGTAAATTCGCAGCCCAAGTGATATTGAGAATTGCATTGGCGGCCCGACGTAACGCAAACGGATCCGATGAACCCGTCGGAATCATATTCAAACTGAAAATACTGACTAAGGTATCCAGCCGATCGCTCAGCCCAACGACTTGTCCCGCTAAGGTTTGGGGTAACTCGTCTCCGGCTCCTTTTGGCAAATAATGCTCCATGATGGCGATCGCAACGGCTTCATTTTCACCGCTATGACGCGCATATTTCTCGCCCATCACCCCTTGAAGATCCGGGAATTCCCCCACCATTTGAGTCACAAGATCAGCCTTAGCCAAAAGCGCCGCCCGCTCTATTGTTTGGGTTGTTTCACTATCTAGCCTCAACTGCTGACAAATCAATCGTGCCACAGCCACAATCCGATCGGCCTTCTGACGAACTGAACCGAGAGATACTTGAAACATTAAAGTTTCTAATTTTGGCAAAAACCCGTCCAGAGGTATGGTGCGATCGGCATCAAAGAAAAACTTACCATCCGACAATCTAGCCCGAATGACCCGCTCATTTCCACGGGTGATGATGTCAGCTTTGGCCGGATCGCCGTTGGAAATCGTGACGAAATACGGCAAAATATCCTTCGATTTATCGGTTTGGCGTACGGGGAAATAACGCTGATGGCTTTCCATTTCCGTCACTGCAACTTCAGAAGGCAACTCCAAAAAACTAGAATCAAACTGACCCATCACCGCAGACGGGAATTCCACTAAGTTCACAACTTCTTCTAGCAACTCAGGATCGATCGTGGTTACACCGCCCACACTGGCACCTGCTGCTATTGCCTCTCGAACAATTACTTCGCGACGATGATCGGGATCCACTTCAACAAAACCACTCCGAAGAGTTTCCGCGTAAGACTCGGCAGTCGGAATTGAGATCCAATCAGGATGCAAGACTCGATGACCTGCTGAAATCCGATCGCTTTTGTAGGTGGCTTCTGCACCATTGCTTAACGTGACAGGCAACACCTCCGCATCCAGCATTGCGACTAACCATTGCAATGGCCTGGAAAACTTCACATCGCCGTCTCCCCATCGCATCAACCGTTTTCCCTCAAGACCCATGACCCAACTCGGAATCAGCTCAGTCAACAGGTCAGACACGGGACGACCTGCTAACCGTTTAGTGACGAAAATAAAATCACCTTTTTCCGTCGATCGCACCTCAAAATCTTCAACCGACACCCCTTGTTTTTGGGCGAATCCTTGGGCGGCTTTGGTGGGTTGCCCATCTTTAAACGCAGCCTGAACGTTCGGCCCCTTCACCTCTTCCGTTTGATCCGCCTGTTGCAGAGGCAGCCCCGTGACCAATACCGCTAACCGACGCGGGGTTCCGTAGAATTCAATACTAGTAGGATTGATCTGAAGATCAGCAAAACTCTTCGGGATTTTACGTCCCCATTGCTTCAACGCATCCGCCACAAACGACGCAGGGAGGTCTTCAGTTCCAACTTCCAACAAAAACGACGGCATAGTCCCAAATCGCCCGCAGCGGCAGAAAATAACTGGACTAGTGTACCTTGTTCTCAACAGTGGTGCGCGTTTAACCTGAATCTTTAGCTTCGATGGAGATTAAACGAGATCTCTTCTTTGAGTTCTGAATAGTCCACATGGGTTGATTTTGCTTCGGGATTGATTAAACGGGTTAGAACTTCTGAATGAACTGGATCTAAATTGCGATACCCATTGCTGAGAAAAAAGAAAAATTCTGTATTTCCCACCCGAACAAAATCTCCATCCTTCAGACTAGCCCGGTTTTCTACCCGAACATTATTGATAAAAGATCCGTTCATACTGTTTAGATCTAGAAGATTAAAGCCCACATTTCGGACGTACATCAATATGGAATGGTGCCGGGATAGCATTCGATCGCGCAGCGGAATTGCGGCTTCACGATTACGACCAATGCTCCAGGTCATTTGGGGCTGAAACAACGTGCTAGAGACTCGATTACAAAGATTAGTGATGATGTAGGCTTGCTGTCCTCGAATTACCCCTTGGACGTAATGGGGGTGAGGTTTTACCGAATCGGCATGGATGTTTTGAGACCGATCGGGCTGAACAAATGGAGAATTGGCTCGATCGATCGACTCGTGATTTTGTCCTACCTCTGATTTAAAGTCAGTTGAACTCAAAGCGGGCGTTTCTTCCATGGCGAAAGTCTCAACCGGATTGATTAGGCTGTTATCTGACCACAGCGAACTATCGAGAGAAATTTTTGGGGCGTGCTCTTCCCAATTCATCTCTTCTAAATCAATAGGAGCGGGATAGCGTGAATTGGGTGGTGAATTTAGTTTTGGGTTCATTCGAGGTACTTAGCTCATTGCTAATGCTTGGGTTTCTGAGGCTTTTTCTGATGCTTGGGCTGACTTAGTGGATAGAGTGCCCGGTTGTGAAGTTGGAAGTAACGTTTATCTTTTAAAATGAAGAGCACTGAATGTCTTGAGAGTGTCCCTAACTTTGAATCCTTCGCGCGCTGGAAACAACCGATCGAACCGTAACAATCTTAACAATGATGGCCGTTTCCCGTTGCGGCTCGATCGGGCGGCGATCGGATTAATTTTCATCCTTACTATACTAATTATGGGATTGCTGCTATTAGGCTATCGCGGCAAACCTCAAGTGCGATCGTTTAACTGGACCGATCGACAAGTGGGTGCCCAAGATACTGCCCTAACCCTAAATTTCAATCGCCCGATGGATCTGGGGAGCGTGGAGAACAATATTAAGTTTTTTACAGGTGACGATAAAAATTTAAAGCCAACCCCCGTGTCCGGTCGATCGAGCTGGTCCGGACGTAAACTTTTTTATACTCTCGATCGTCCATTACCCTACGGCCAGAATTTTCAGGTGCGAGTTGAAGGCGGACAAGATCGGTTTCGATCGGGTAATTATCACGAGACGATGCAGCCGTTTCAAGCCTCATTTAAAACCCGCGATCGGAGTTTTGCTTACATCGGAGCGGAGAATGAAGAAGAGGGCCGATTGGTGCTTTTTAATCTGACCCAAAACCAAAAAATAGTGCTGACACCCCCAAGTTTAGTCGTGTTTGACTTTAAACCCTATCCTTTAGGCGATCGGATGTTGTTTTCGGCCACAGCACGCTCGGCTAATCCCGCATTACCAGCCTCCTTAGTTGAGCAAGAGCTATACACTGTCACTACCGGACTACGGATTAATACCCCAAGCAACGATGTTCCGGTGGTGGCCGATGCGAAGCAAGTGACTAAAGTTCTGGATAATCGCGAGTTTCAGCTTTTAAAATTTGACCTGTCAACCGATGGTAAAACCGCTGTCGTGCAGCGAGTTAGCCGAAAAGATCAAACCCAGTCAACCCCTTGGGTGATTCGCCTCAGCACCGAACAATCGCCGGAAATGTTGAAGTTTGACCAGCCGACGGGGGATTTTTTGATTACGCCAGATAGTCAAGCGCTGGTGGTGACGCAAGGGCAAGGAATCTCGGTGGTGAGCCTGAATCAAGCATCAGAAAAGGGAGGCAAAAGTGAATCCCTATCGTTTTTGCCAAAGTTCGGCAATGTGCTAGGCATGAGTGCGGATGGCAGCACGGCGGCAATGCTGAAATTTAATGCTGATTTCACCCGATCGCTTTATCTCGTGAACAATCAAGGCACCGAGACGGAAATCTTTAAAACTACAGGCTCGATTTTGAACGCGCAATTTTCTGCCAATCGCCGGACACTTTTTTGTCTACTAACAGAGTTAACTGGCGGTGACCAATATATAGAGAATCCCTACATCGCAGCGATCGACATCGCAGGGGTTCAAAAAGGCCAACCGGATAAAACAGCCCCTCAGCCCCCGACCATTCATCCTCTATTACGTTTAGCGGATCAACGGGGAGTTCAGATGAGTCTGTCGCCGGATGACGTAGGGATTTTATTGGATCAGAAGGTGCCCGCCATAACTCAAGACGGCAAGCCTATCCAAAGCAGCCGACTGTGGCTATTGCCCTTGGGAGAAGACCTGGCGAAACCGATCGATCCCGTAGATTTAAATATTCCAGGACTTTTGCCTCGGTGGCTTCCCTAGTAGGAAAAGCCGGGGGATTTTAGGTGAAAATTTGAGGTGACGAATAAGACGGATCATAAAAATAGTGTGAAATTAACCGAAAATCAGCAGTTAATTTCGGCACGTTTCCTGAAGATCGCTACAATGGTAGTACTCTTTTATCTATGAAACATGATCCGATCTATGAGTTCGCTTCCGATCGCCGGGTGCTTTCCAAACAATCGTCCTCTTGTCTTGTCTATGTTTCTCACATCTACGTTTTTCCTATGTCCAAGCAATGGATGAGATGCTGCACAACCTCGTGAATAGCCAGTGGATGTTTGGCGCCACCGTCGTTTTGCAGAAAAATAGTTTCCGGAGGGCTAACCATGTTGCATAGAAAGATAAACCAAATTTGTACTGATGGCCGTGAGGTTTGGATTTTCCTCAGAGATCAACAGCGCTGGATTGAGCGCGCCAGAGTCTTAGACGTTGAGGGTGATTTGATTACCGTGCGTTATGAAACCGAGGAAGAAGAAGAAGTCTGTTCTTGGGAAGAGATGATTCGGTTGGAAAGTATCGGATCCATAACCCAAAAACTAGCCTCTGTGCCCAAGGGCGATGTGGATATTTTGGTTTCAGAGGATTGTCCTGAAGCGGAACACATCACTAAATATCCGTCCTCGGATTCCAGTTCAGACTAGTTCAATGGGGTTTACATAATAGATTCGGGCGCAGCCTCTACAATTTGGAGCTACGTCCATTTTTATGTTTTTCAATAGGAGATCCATCTTGCGAAGTGGAGCCATAACACGGAAAACTGGGTATCTTGGTAATTGAGTCGGTAGAAAAACCGATCGTATTTTTAACCTGTATAGACTTAGATTTACTATGAAGGCTTCCATCTCGGCTTCTCCCGCGCAGTCTCGTCAACTTCGTCAGCAAATGGCCAACCCTGAAGAGACCCTGTCTTACGAGCTTGGCAAAGCAGTACAAGAATTGCCACCGCTTTATACCAGACTATTAGCGGGAACCATCAGTGCAGTAGTGTTTGGCTCGATCGCCTGGGCACAGCTTAGCCAAATTGATGAAGTTGCGACGGCGGAGGGCAAGCTGATTCCTTCGACAGAAGTGCGACCTGTACGATCGCTTTCCCTAGGCACTGTTTCAAGTGTGATGGTGAAACCGGGCGATGCCGTAAAAAAAGGCCAAGTCTTAGTAAACATCGATCCCGGCACCAGCGAGACTAGCGTAAGCGGGATCCAAAAAGATATTCAAAAAATCCAAGACAATATCACGCGTCTAGAAGCCGAAAATCAAGGCACGATCGCATCAACTAATCTAGAGCAAAGTGAACTCGCCGCCGCCCGTCAACAAGATGAGCAAAGTAAGCAATCGGCAGCCACAAACGATGCTAACAGTAAAAAGGCGGCGATCGATGAAGCCCAAGCTCGTCTGTTGCGGTTTCGTGAAAACATCGAAAGTGCCCGCATCACCAAAGCCAACGCGTTACAGTCCTTAGGAAGTGCTCAGAAAGCCGTGGAATTTGCCAAGGTGAGTTTGGAAAATGCCCAAGTCAAAGAAAGGCGGCTGAGTGTTCTGAATGAAGGTCGCGCCGTGTCACACATTGAATATTTGAATGCGGTCGATCAGGTCAACACTGCCCGAAACCAAGTCAACAGCTCCGAAAATCAAATTACAACGGCGAGCAACCAAGTCACGGAGGCGGATAACCAAATCATGACTCTAGGTCGCGAAATCGAAGCCCAACAGGCCCGTCTTGATCAAGCCCAGCAATCGTTCCAATCCGCTCAAAGTGTCTCCCAAGGAATCGCCCCACAGCGCAAAAGCGAAACCCTGACTCAGCTCATTCTTCAGCGGCAAGAACTCACAAAGAAAAAAGGTGAATTGGATCTCGCTAAAAAGCAACAGCAAGAACGAGAAACGGTAAAAGCGCCCTTTGATGGAACAATTTATAACCAAAAAGTCACCCAAGGTCCGGTTCAACAGGGCGAGGAACTTCTGTCAATTCTCCCGATGAATCAAGAAATTGTGATGGAGGCCAAAGTCTCAAACCGTGATATTGGTTTTATCCATCCCGGAATGAGAGCCAAAATCAAGCTAGCGACGTTTTCGTTCCAAGAATTTGGCATTGTGGAGGGAGAAGTTGTTGAAGTGAGTGCGGATGGGATCGTCGAGAAAGATGCTCAGGGCCGAGAAGCTGGTCCGGTCTTCCTGTGTCGAGTCAAGCTCAAGAAGAATTCTGTGATAGTCCATGGCAAGGAAGTTGAATTTTCCCCCGGCATGGCGGGCACGGCGGAACTGGTTATCCGGAAGAAAACGGTCCTTAGTTTCATTACAGAACCCATTACAAAACGACTGAGCGAAGCCACCTCCGTTCGTTAGGGCCATAAATCCCATACAATTAGTCTTGGCAGATTAGAAATTCAATTTTTATGCGCATTCTTGCTCTCGTCCCCGGCGGAATCAGCGATCAGATTCTCTTCTTTCCTACGATCGAAGGTCTTAAGGCTCAATTCCCTCAGTCTCAGATTGATGTGGTTGTTGAACCGCGTGCGAAAGAAGCGTATGGCATCTGTAAGTCCGTACGCGATACTGTGGTTTTTGATTTCAAAGGCCGAAATAGTCTGGCGGATTGGGGGAATCTACTTGGCGTGATTCGCGATCGAGAATACCAGTTGGCGCTTTCCTTTGACGATCGCTGGTCTACCGGACTATTGCTCTGGCTAAGCGGCATTCCGACAAGGGTAGGATCAGCCTCTGGTCCCAGTGATCTGTATATGACTAATTCTGTGGTGCTTGATAGCGGAAAGCAGTCTACGGCGAAACGATATTACAGCGTCTTGAAAAGCTTAAGCATTACCGCCCCTTACCAAGATCCGATCGTCAACATTCCTGCTAAAGATTTGGAGTGGGCTGAGGTCGAACGGCGACGGCTTGCAGTAAAGGCGGGCAATTACGTTTTAATCTGCGGCCAAGGCGACGGCACTGCGGCTAGTTACCCCGCAGAACAATGGGGTACAGTCATACAGGATTTTCAGAAAAAGCAGCCCAATATGCCGATCGTATTAGCCGATCGTGTCTCTAGCAAATGGATTAGCAACTTAACTCAGAGCTTCCCCAACCTCAAAGTTACAAAGCCTACAAGCTTGGGGCAAACGGTGGCATTATTTGCAGGAGCGAGTTTGTCTCTGTGTTGTGAAGGACCAGAAATACACCTTGCCGCCGCATCGAAATCTTTTACTCTGGCGCTTTTGAGCAGCACCTCTGACCCAAGGATATTGTTGCCTCAAACCGATCGGGTCATTGGAATTAAGTCACCCAGCCCACAAATTTCTGATATTTCGCCATCGATGATTTTGGAAAAAATTTGGGGTGGTTAAATCCCATTAATGCAACTAATAGAACTGCGTCCGTCAACATTGATTCGGGAGTAGTTCTATGCATAACTAACTAATAACCAACATTATTTAATCGGCTCATCACCACCAATACTGATACCACTATTCCAAATTTGCGCATCCGCCAGATTTAGGTTAACCAAGATCGCTCCTCGGGTATCGGCGTTATAAGCGATCGATCGTTCTAAATTGGCATCCGTCATATCCGAGTATCGTAAATCTGCATTAGTAAACCTGACTTCGGTAAGATTTGCGGTCTTTAAAGTAGCTCCGGTTAAGTCTGCACCTTCCAGATTTGCGCCCGTCAGATTCGCACCTTCTAAAGACGCATTGCGTAGATCCGCTCCGATCAAATGAGCATTACGTAAGTCAGCCCCAGCCAAATTACAGCTTGGACATTTTCCGGTTTCCAAAAGTTGACGGACAAGTTCGGCTTGTTCAACAACTGGATGATTCACGACTTCTGCGGTTAAGCGCTGGATATTTGCGACCTGGAATGTAAGACTTGCGGCGGTGATACCGACTAGCCAGAGTGACATACTCCGGAAACTGTTGAAGTGAGTCGATCGTCGGATTGGATGCATCGTGGTCGTTGCGATCGAGTTTGTTGGATTAATTACAGTATTCAGAATCATAGAATCCTCGACCACCATTTAGGTTAAAGGGATTTAAGGGATTTATCCGAGCTAAGCATTGACAGGTTTAAACAGGGTTTACCTCTCCATCTATCTTAGTCAACGCCTCTGATTACTCTTATTATCTCAGCTCTGATAGCGATGTAGAGCGTCATTACACATAACGTCATTACACATAATATTGAAAACGATGACAAAAATGGCTACATTCCTTAACAATTCTCATATTGAAGGGGATTTGAGACAGCGCGATCCCACTTTGAGAGGCAATAATGACGATCCCCCATGAAAAAATGAGAATAGTAACTCCAAGCCCTTCAAGGATTTGCATTTTATTGATAAGATTAAAGACATATTCTAATAAATTGTTACGTGGTTTTTAGGAGCGTTCTCAAATGGCTGGCTTTTTCGGTTTGTTTAGTAAAAATGAAGAAGATCCTCAATCCAAGGATTCCTTTTTCCTCGACGATGAGTCGGCAAAATCGATGGGTGATACGGAATACATGAAAGCACCTAAAGCTGTTCGTCGGACGTTTCCGGCAGGTGGGGGAGCAGGACATTTTGAGAGAACAGTGACGGTTTCGGCTCTTAAGTCATCGGTCAGCGATAGCCGAAAAGACTTCACTCCGCAACGTGTGGAGAAGCAGGTCTCGACCTCCTATACTCCTGCAACGAATTTCTCTTCAGCGCCCTCAACCTATACGGCACCTACGTATTCAGCGCCTAAGCCTCAAGAGACAGCTCCAACGGAAAGCCCATCCGTATTCAATGAAGCGCCTCAAAGACGTGTTCAACCGAATGACGGCATGGATATGTTCCGCAACATGGCTAAAAAAATCGGGAAATAGAATCTAGCGATCGATATCGTCGATGTGCCCTGATTTTGGATAGATAATGACAAAGACTTGGGGACCATTAATCTGGTCTCCATTTTTATGATCTAATGGCCCTAAAAATCGGGATAGGATAGAAATTATCGTTTTTGCGCCGTTTATGACTACCCAATCCGCTGCTCCAAAAATAATCGTACTTGATGACGATCCAACGGGATCTCAGACAGTGCATAGCTGTTTGTTATTGATGCAGTGGGACGTGGAGACGCTGCGGTTGGGATTGCGCGATTCGGCTCCGATTTTTTTCGTGTTGACCAATACCCGATCGCTCACGCCCGATAATGCCCGCACCATTACTCGTGAAGTTTGCCAAAATCTACGGCAGGCGATCGAGCTTGAACAGGTCAAAGATTTCTTGGTAGTGAGTCGATCGGATTCTACGTTGCGCGGCCATTACCCAGTGGAAACAGATGCGATTGCTGATGAACTGGGTCCATTTGATGCCCATTTTTTAGTGCCAGCCTTTTTTGAAGGAGGTCGTACCACAATTGACAGCATTCACTATCTCAAAGTCAACGGAATCGATACCCCGGTTCATCAAACCGAATTTGCCCACGACTCCGTATTTCACTACAGCCATAGCTATTTACCCGATTACGTCGAAGAAAAAACTGCAGGTCGGATTAAAGCGTCTCAAGTCGATCGGTTTATCTTGAAAGACATTCGGGAGGGTGTAATCGATCGGCTCAAAGCTCTAACGAACAATCAGTGTGCTTGCGTAGATGGCAGTGTGCAATTGGATTTAGATCACTTCGCCGCAGATGTCTTAACCGCCGCCCAGTCCGGCAAACGCTTTTTGTTTCGCAGTGCAGCCAGCATTCTTACAGCTTTAGCAAAACTGCCTCCACAACCCATCGCTCCCGACGAAATGGCTACCTATGTTCGCTTGGGGAAACCCGGTGCCGTGTTGGTCGGATCCCATGTTGAAAAAACTACCGAACAGCTGAAAGAACTGCTCAAAGTTCCCGGTGCGATCGGGATCGAAGTCGAAATCCAGCGATTAGTTTCGGATCCCACCCCAACATCAGCAGAATTCCAACAGATGTTGGCGGAGATCGTGGAAAAAGCAGCTACAATTCATACCGCAGGGCAAACTCCAGTGATTTATACTAGTCGCGAGGAGTTGACTTTTGAGGATGCGGAAACCCGATTGTGCTTTGGGGAATGCGTTTCTACTTTGTTAATGGAAATTCTCAAGCAGTTACCCCCAACTCTGGGCTTCCTAATTAGCAAAGGCGGCATCACCTCCAACGATACCCTCAGTCAAGGACTATCACTGCGAACAGTACGACTTCTAGGTCAAGTCAGTCCTGGAGTTTCGATGGTGTGTACAGAGAAAACTCATCCACAGTTTCCCGAATTACCCGTCGTCCTCTTTCCGGGCAATGTCGGCGATCCCTTAGCCTTGGCCCTCGTATATAAACGGCTGAGTGGAATGATCAAGCCTGAATAGAGCGAGTTCTGAGCAGTCTGGGTACCTTAAAATGTGAGTATTCCCAACGTTTATGAACCATTCCAATTTGCATTTACCCGATTCGGATTTAGGACAACTAGCCACTCAGGGAACTCATGAATTAACGTCTGGACGGAGTTTTTCATCATTCTTAGCCCCGTTAACTCCCGATCGGTTTCGGGAAGTGGTTAGTGATGTCGAATATAAATTAAAAATTGTTAATCAAACTCTGTCGCTACTGGACATGCAGGGGTTTGATACGATTTTGGAGGAAATGCTCACCTCCATCACCGAAAAGACGGGCGAGTTGCTGAATGCCGATCGGACCACAATTTACCTGTTAGACGAATCTAAAGACGAGCTTCACACCACTGTCATGGGAAGCGACGGTCGTCCTCGTGAGATTCGCATTGGCTT
Source organism: Synechococcales cyanobacterium (assembly GCA_043739065.1). Lineage (GTDB taxonomy): Bacteria > Cyanobacteriota > Cyanobacteriia > Leptolyngbyales > Leptolyngbyaceae > JAAFJU01. The sequence continues at coordinate 13,199 of JAYUEU010000216.1, forward strand.
CCATCAAGGAATTGCTGGAGAAGTGGCTCAAACTAAGCGAGTAATTAATATTCCATTTGATTTTTTTAATGACGAACGATCGCACCAAGCTAAACAGCAATACGAAAAAACCGGATATCGAACCTACACAATGCTCGCTTTGCCATTGTTGAGTGAAACGGGCGATCTGGTGGCGGTGGTTCAACTGATTAACAAGCTCAAGACTAATAAGCTAAAAGAATCACGAACTCCAGCCGAATCGCTAACCGATCGGATTGATTATGGCGGGTTTACCTCAGAAGATGAGTCAATTTTCCGAGAATTTGCGCCCTGCATTCGGCTGATTTTAGAGTCCTCCCGATCGTTTTACATCGCCGCCCAACGCCAACGAGCCGCCCATTCGTTGATGATGGCCACGCAATCGTTGAGCCAGAGCCGTTTAGATTTGGGCGATACCTTACGACGGGTGATGGATGAAGCAAAACAGCTCATGAATG
>JAYUEU010000217.1:0-5128 GCA_043739065.1 Synechococcales cyanobacterium
TTCCTTTACCCGATCGGCGACGGCTCGTGAAACGGTGCTTTGGACCAATTGCGAATCTGCAACGGAAATTGCCCGTCAATTGCGATTGCGAAATATTGCTGGAGTAATTGTCGTTGATTTTATCGATATGGAATCGAGACGCGACAAACTTCAAGTGTTGGAGCATTTTAATAATGCCATGCGATCGGATAAGGCTAAGCCACAGATTGCTCAGCTTACCGAATTGGGTCTGGTGGAATTAACCCGTAAACGACAAGGAAAGAATATATACGAATTATTTGGTGTTCCTTGTCCGGCCTGTAGCGGAATTGGAATGCATGTCAATCTTCCGGGTGAAGCACCGAGTGCCCTTCAAACTCAGCATCAGTACCACCATTACGAAGAGATTCCGGATCACTTTGCACCGACTGGATCGACCAGTTCTGCGCCTCAGTACTCGGCATCTCAGCAGACTGCACCCCAATATAGTGATACCCCATCCGATCGCCGAGAATCCCGTGACATCGGTAGACGAAGTGCTAGACGAGATGGCCGCCCTGAAGCGAGACTGCCTGAAGCTAGAAGTCCTGGATACGCTGACTCCTATGCTCCTGAAGGGTTTACTGGGTTTGAAGATGGGGGCTTTGACAGCGAAGGCGTATTAGACTTATCTCAACACCCAAGTTATCAAGAACGTGGACGTGCTGGTAATCGTCGCCGTCGCCGTCGGGGTGAACCCTTTACGAAGGAAACTACAACGGATAGGGGTGCATCTCCATGGGATGAGACTCCCGTCGATCGCCCGTCCACGGATCGAATTCCGAACGATCGTATCTCCAACGATCGCCATCCGACGGAACGGATCCAAAATGAACGAATTTCTCTCGATCGGGTCACTAGTCGCCATGAATTGCCGCTACTTGAAGATGAGACAGACGTTCTAGATCTTCAACCGGAGGAAGCTGCGCCCGCAGTGCGTGAAAGTCGTGAATCACGGTTTGAAGAACGTCGAACTCGAAGTGGGCGTCGTGAGCGAACCCCTAGTGAACCGCCTGAAATCATCAATGTTGAGATGACTAGGGATGAACAAGATGTTTATGCTTGGATGGGAATCTCTCCCCTTCTACTTTCAGAGCAAACGCCTAAAAATCCGAGATCGGCCATTATTCGGATCTATGCTCCAGGGGAAGTTCCGGTAGATGAGACCGCTATAGTTGTGGATGATGTAACCGACCCCACCAGTTCAGATGAGTTTCCATCGATCGAATCTGAGTTTATTACCTCACTTGATCCGGATGAATCTGAGTTTAGTGATGCGATTCCAGCCCGTCGTGTCCGTGGCCGGATTGATCGTAGGAGTGATGGCAGCGTCGCTCCTCCCATTAAGCGATCGTTTGATGGGCAAGCTGAATTCGATTTTGGTGAATCTGTCCAGCCAGACTCAGATGAGGCCCATGAACCGGAAGTCCTTGAAGTTCCGACCATTGTCGAAGACTCTGTAGTTGATGAATCTATTGAACCTGAGGACGATGGAGCACCCCGCCGCCGCCGTCGCCGTTCATCTGCTACTTAATAGCGTCAATGAGTGTGTTAACGAGTATCATTCCAACACTTAATTTCGAGCGTGATCTCTGGAAAAAAGGTCATGCTCGTATTGCGGGTGTGGATGAAGTTGGGCTAGGCTGTTTAGCCGGTCCAATCGTTGCTGCTGCTGTTTTGCTACCTGAGGATCTTATTCCTATTAAAGGAATCCGAGATTCAAAGAAACTCTCTGAACTTCAACGCAATAGACTCTACGAACAAATTCAGCAGCAAGCGATCGCGATCGGTGTTGGCATGGCCTCTGTGGCAGAGATTGAAGAAATAAATGTTCTACAAGCGTCTTATCGCGCCATGCAGCGATCGATCGGTCGAATTCAGCCGTTGGACCATTCTTTAATCGACGGTCGAAAAATTAAGGTTGATTTTGGTGTTCCCATTACAACCATTATTAAAGGCGACTCTCTCTCCTACAGCATTGCCTGTGCGTCCATAATTGCAAAAGTTCGGCGCGATCGATTAATGACTCGGCTGGCTGGTCGATATCCTGGTTATGGATGGGAGCGTAATCGCGGCTATGGAACCGCCCAACACCTATCGGCACTTCGATCACTCGGGGTCACACCTTGGCACCGCAAAACCTATGCACCTGTGCGAATCGTCATCGAACAACTCGATCTGTTTCCTCAGTCTGTTCCCATAGCGATCGCACCCGATTGTTCCAATGCCCAAGCTTGATAATCCCGCACTAATTCCTTCAACATTTGGCTTTTGACCGCCCCGAGCGACGCTTTTAATACCGTATTTCCAGCCCCTTCCACTACAGATTTTGGCATCATGCTAAACGGGCTGGGTAAATCCAAATCTATTCGTAAGAGCGCACTGCCTCGTATCAAAACATCTTGGGGCGTATGAACCGGGTATAGTTCTCCAATTAATTTGAAATCAAATCGATCTTTTAGTCCTTCCATTCCGCGCATCTCAAATGAAACCGATTCGATTTGGACTTTTTGATCGTCATCTACCCACACCGCTAGATCTACAATTGGACAAATGGTTAAGGTCAACATTGAAAATGCCGGAATTTCCAGACGATACCGTTCCGTATCCATGCGTTGGAGTCGATCGGCGGGAGCTAAGGTTTGAACAAAGCGGTCCGGAGTCCGTAAATAGTCTTCAATCGGAAACCGTTGAGGAGGCACCCGTAACTCGACCGTTTGGGTGGTTATCAATCGTATTTGCTTCATCTCTCAACTCATCCCTAAACAACCTTGGCCTACACGGCTTTATCGTCACTCTGAACACACTATTTAAATACACTGTTCAAATATAGTTTATTCTGAAGAACCGAATGAGACTTCTCAGTAATTTTACGAAAATCTCCATGATTTTGCGGATAGACTTGCCATGACGATCGCCATTGCCCACCTCGGACCGACTGGAACCTACGCGGAACTAGCGGCACTTACCTACGCCAAAACCCTCGATCAGCCCAATAATCTAATTGCCTACAGTACTATTACTCAAACCTTACAAGCCGTTGCTTCAGGGAAAACAGATCTCGCGATTGTTCCAGTGGAAAATTCCGTTGAGGGCGGTGTTACCATGACAATGGATACGTTGTGGCAGCTTGACTTACATGTTCAGAAAGCCCTAGTTATTCCGATTCAGCACGCATTGCTGAGCTATGGTCAGACCATCGAGTCGCTGCAAATCGTTCATTCTCATCCCCAAGCCCTAGCCCAATGTCAACGTTGGTTAGCACAGCATTGTCCCTCGGCTAAAACGCAGCCCGCAAATTCCACTACTGAAGTCTTGTCCCAACTGCAATTGCATCCGACTTGGGGCGCGATCGCGTCAACACGGGCCGCAGAACTTTACGATCTCCCCATTCTGGCCTGTCCGATTAATGACTATCCAGAAAATTGCACTCGGTTTTTAGTTCTAGGCAATCAACCGATTTCTGGTGGTGCTTACACATCAGTGGCCTTCAGTATGCCTGTCAATCGTCCCGGTACACTGCTTAAAATACTTAAAATTATCGCCGATCGTAATATTAATCTCAGCCGAATTGAATCTCGACCCACCAAACGATCGCTCGGGGAATACGTTTTTTTCTTAGATCTAGAAGCTGATTTAAGAGAAGCTGAAACGAAGGCCACGATCGCAGATTTAATCAGTCATACCGAGGTTCTTAAACTCTTTGGCAGCTATGATTTGATCGATGAAACGGGATTTCAAGACAAGTAAATTTACATGTCTTGATCCCAAAACTTCTATTCGACCGGGAATCCATTCCCCAAAGTATCTTTCAGCACGGTGCGGGCCGCGAGATGATTTCGGGTCGAAGTCAAAATCTCAGACTCACGTTCCAGACGTTCTACCGTATCAAGCATTTCTAATAATGCCTGTTGTTCTTCTGGCACTCCACGCAAATTACTAGCGATCCAATAGGATAGTTCGATCGGAGTATCCGGTAAGTCTTCCGGCAAATCGATCGCATCCCCAGAAAGTTTGCCCGATAACCGCACAACATCCTGTAAAAGCTGGCTTATATCCTGTGTCATCGGACGTAAATCTTTAGTGGTCGGTGCATCTTCAAGCCATTCAACCAGACCAACTCGGTAGGGCTTATCACGAACTTCCTCCAATACCCGGAAGCGCTGTTGTCCCAACGTTAAGACTTCCATCCGATCGTCCGGCAACCGATAAAACTTAATAATCTCTGCACAGCAGCCAATATTCGATGGTGCATTCTTTTCCTGATCCCACAGCAATACACCAAATCTACGATCGCTCTCCAAGACCGTATTCATCATCATCCGGTAGCGATATTCAAAAATATGCAGTGGCAACGGACGACCCGGAAACAAAATCACGCCGGGCAAAGGGAAAAGTGGCAATTCACGGACAGCAATTGAGGAAGTCATGTGGGAAGTTCGACCAAACATATAATTCTTAATGTAACGTTTATCGGGGTCCGATCGCACAGCAAAATTGATTTAAGGCAAGACACAATAAAAAATCTCTCCAGTCTTCACCAGAGAGATTTAATTAGATATTTTTGAAAAAATTTATAGTTTGACTTCGATGTCAACACCAGATGGTAAATCCAGTTTCATCAGTGCATCAATTGTCTTGGAAGATGGCTGATAAATATCAATAATACGGCGATGGGTACGCACTTCAAAATGCTCACGGGAATCCTTGTCAACGTGGGGCGATCGCAAGACGCAATAAATACGACGGCGCGTTGGCATTGGGATAGGACCAACTGCTGTTGCATTGGTGCGATTAGCTGTTTCGACAATTTTGTCGCAAGACGTATCGAGCAAGCGACGATCGTATGCCTTCAAACGGATCCGAATTTTCTGCTGTTGAATAGTAGCCATGGAAATTATTCCTGTATTTTCAAGGTTCGGTAGGGTCAGACATTGGCGATAGAAAGCAACGGCTCAAGGCAGCAACATTCTAATGTCAACATCGAGAGATAATAAATTTAGGCGAAAAAAGTTAGGAGAGACAAATTGCCCTCCTAACTTCCGATCAATCTACTTGATGATCTTAGATACAACGCCCGCACCTACAGTACGACCGCCTTCACGAATTG
>JAYUEU010000218.1:0-3578 GCA_043739065.1 Synechococcales cyanobacterium
ATTGCAGCGCCAAAAGATAATGCACCTTCGCAGTTTCCAAATCATCCTGCTGTTCGTAGAGCAAGCCGAGATTATGGGCCAAAATTGGGTCGTAGGGCGAAAGCTTCAGAGCTGTTTTGTAATGCAAGAGCGCGGCTTCCGTATTGCCCTGCATTTGTAACACATTGCCTAAGTTTAAATGTGCCTTACCGGAATTTGGCGAAAGATTCACTACTTTGCGAAAAAGCTCGGTCGCGGGCGTGAGTTGATCTGTGGCCTGAAGCAACCGCGCCAAATTTGTGCAAGCGCTGAGATAATCGGGATTTAATTCGATCGCTTTTTGATAGGCCGCGATCGCCACAGATGTTTCGCCTTGTCGCCCAGCTAGATTTCCTAAATTAAAAAATGCCTGGGGAAAATCCGGTTGTAGTACAATTGCCCGATGCACCGCCAACTGCGCCTGTTCAAAATCCCCCAATGACTGCCAAATCACCGCACTATTATTCCAAGCCTCGGCATCTTGCGGATCGAGTTCGATCGCCGCGAGGTAGTACACGAGAGACTCGCGAAAGTCCAATCGAGTAGAATACACAGCACCGAGGAGTTTAGTCATTCCGATATTGTTCGGATCCTTCTCCAAAACCTGGCGAGCCATCCACTCAGCCCGCTCGACATTACCCTCTTTAAAGGCAGAATAAGCTTCAGTTACTGCATTCGATCGAGTCAACATAAAATTATTTATAGAAATAACAGATAGAATTTGTACAGACCTGCCCTTTAACTTGCCCCGATTTCCCATGTTGCGTTCGTTGAAAATCGAGAATTTTGCCCTCATTGATCATCTAGAGCTAGACTTTAGCGCAGGACTCAATGTTCTCACGGGGGAAACAGGAGCCGGGAAGTCTATTATTTTAGACGCAATTGATGCATTGCTTGGCGGAAAAACCTCGGGTCGCGCCGTTCGTACCGGAGAAGCAAAAGCTTTGCTCGAAGGTCATTTCAATCTGACAGAGCATCTCAAGGATTGGTGCGATCGAGAACAAATCGAACTCACGGAAGATAAAACTGTTCTAACTTGTGTCCGCGAAATTTCTGCCAGCAGCGGTTCCCGCAACAAATCCCGCATCAATGGCACGAATGTTACAAAACAACAACTTGAATCGCTACGAGACTCCCTAGTCGAAATCACAGCCCAAGGCCAAACGGTTCAAATCGGGCAACCAGGAGTCCAGCGGGATTGGCTCGATAGCTTTGGGGGTGCGAAACTTTTAAAACAACGGGAATCTGTTGCAGAACGATTTGTATTGTATCAACAGGCCGATCGGAATCTTCAACAGCGACGACAATCGGAAGCCCAACGTTTACAGCAATTGGATTTATTTGAATTCCAACTCAAAGAACTAAATATTTCTAATCTTACGGAAGCTGATGAATTAGAATCTCTAGAAAATGAACGAAACCGCCTCAGCCATAGTGTCGGACTTCAAAAACAGAGCTATGAAATCTATGAAATGCTCTATCAGAATGAAACAGGAGAATTTCGCGCCTGTGCTGATTTACTGGGACATGCCGAAGGTATTTTGCTGGATATGGTAACGATCGATAATCAAGTTCAATCAATCTTAGATGTCGTTGCCGATGCCCTCGCCCAAATTGAACAAGCCGGGCGTGATATTAACTTCTACGGTGCCAATATTGAAGCCGATCCGGTGCGTTTGCAAGAAGTTCAAGAACGTATTACTGAACTGAAAGCAATCTGTCGCAAATATGGTCCGACCTTGGGCGATGCGATCGAACTGCGTGACAATTTACAATCTGAACTTGAATCTCTGACAGGCGGCGGACAATCGCTTGCGGACCTCGAAGCCACAACTTTGGCACGCAAAACTGAATTGATTGAAGCTTGTAATGCGTTAAGCAAACTTCGTCAACAGTCTGCTGAAACGTTAGAAACACAGTTGGTGAAAGAACTGAAACCCCTCGCGATGGAAAAGGTTCAATTCCAAGTTAGTATTACGCACATTGCCCCGACCCCGGCAGGCAGCGATCGGATTACTTATTTGATTAGTCCAAATCCCGGCGAACCTTTGCAACCCCTCACGGACATTGCATCGGGCGGGGAAATGAGTCGCTTTCTATTGGCATTGCAATCTTGTTTTTCCCAAGTAGATTCGGCTGAAACATTGATCTTTGACGAAATTGACGCGGGAGTTTCAGGTCGTGTAGCAGGAGCGATCGCCCAAAAGTTATTTCAACTCAGTGAAGATCATCAAGTGCTTTGTGTGACCCATCAACCGATCGTTGCTGCAATGGCAGATCAACATTATCGCGTCAGTAAAGAAGTGATTGATCCCAGTGGCAAAAAGTCTAAAACTGTGGATGAATCGACCCTTCGTACTGTTGTTAGAATTCAGCCATTGAATGCAGAAGAACGTAAAGTTGAACTTGCCCAAATTGCCAGCGGTGAAGTGGTTACGAATGAAGCTGAATCTTCAAAAGCGGCCAAAGACTTCGCCGAATCCTTACTCCAACAAGCCGCTAATATCCGGTCGGGACAAGCGATCGACCTCCCCGAAGCGAGCACTCCCAAACGCTCTAAAACTACTTCAAAAACTACTCGAAAAACCGCGAAGGCGAAGTGATTAATGAAGGTATAGAATTATTTTCCGTACAAATAAATTTTTGAACCGTTTACGCTGGCTACGATCGTTGCAACGCTAATGTCTAAGAATGCTATGAAAGGGTGGATGAAAGGATTGGGGAGCGATGTAGTTATTCATAAAGAACTAATAAGATATTCAGCATCTAAATGTCTTATACATCGCTCAATCTCTACATCCTAGTCATCAAGACTACCTTATTCACCTTGGCCCGATCGAGACCATCAAGTTCATCCAACGTCAGCCAACCTTCTTTAATAAGACGTGCAAATACAAACACAAACATTGATAGAGTATCGTCATATTTACCATCAATGTCATGTCGCCTAGCACTTAAGAAATCATGCAATTTCCACAGATCATCCAAGCAACTAATTTTACCAGATTGCTCACGAATCAGATTTACCATCATATCTGACTCTCGCTGAAATGCCGTCTCTAGCGCCTTGTGGGCGATCTCACGTTCTGTATTGGACCATTCCACCTCACTGACCATCAATATGACCTATCTTCCTAATTTGATAATGAGTTTTCTGATAATTTGACAACAATAGTTAAATAAGGTTATCAAATCGTAATGATTTTCTTATCTGATTATACTTAAACTAGTCTATGAACGCTAGTGGTAATAGAGTGAAATTTATAAATTTCTGATATAAATACTTTTAGTGTTAAAGCTTGCACTCAGGTAGTGCGTACCATGGAACATCAGGATATCGGTGATGCTCTTGGTGATAGCTGAAGTGGTAGCAAACCAAAAGTGAGATAACTCTTGGATAGTAAGCACTTCGAGTTATTTTGTCTTCATGACGATGGGGAAAATAAGTTCCAAAACAAAACAATTGTAAAGAACTTAAAATCAACGGAACCATCCAGACCAAAACACAATTGATTACTGGAACTTGAAAAACTAAGATTAATCCGACGAGTCCACTTCCA
>JAYUEU010000219.1:0-6436 GCA_043739065.1 Synechococcales cyanobacterium
GCCGGGAGTGATGAGTCCTTCTCGTTCTGCTGCCTCAACCATACTAATGCCGATGCGATCTTTCACCGACGAGGATGGGTTCATACTTTCGAGCTTAACGACAATTCGAGCGACGCAACCTTCGGATTGAGGAATACGGTTTAGTTGAACGAGAGGAGTGTTGCCGATAAGTTGGGTGATGTTTTCTGCAATTTTCATAGTGATTTAATTTAGGGGGTGGATACAATCTAGATTAAATGTAATACATCAAATTGAGGTCGCGTTTAGCTTGGGTCCGATCGCTTAAGTCTTGTAAACTATAGCGTTCGAGAACGGCTTGGGCGGCTTGGTTTGCTTCTTGCCACAGTTCGTCGATGACGACGGATTCTAGTACTGCATTTTGGCATTTTGGTTCTTGTTGTTCAGTCCCGTCTAAACAACTCAGAATTTCAAATAGCGAAATGTGCCGAGGATCTTTAACTAGAATATATCCTCCCTTTGCACCCCGCAAAGCCCTAACTAATCCAGCACGGCGCAGGATAGCGAGCAGTTGCTCTAGGTACCGATCGGGAATGTTTTTTTCAGAGGCAATCTTCCGAATTTGAATCGGTTCACCGCTCTGATAATGGGCCGCTAGTGCGAGAAGGGCGAGAAGGGCATACTCGCTTTTAGAGGACAATTCCATGACAACTTCTATGCAACGTCTCTAGTATACCCCGGTTTTCCGAACGGAATTAAGTAGATTAAAATATTTTAAGATATCGGGTTGGAATTGGGGTGGGCGATTTTTACTGATCTTCCAATTCCAGCCCGAATCTTGTTACAGGGTAACGTTTGCCGAAACGTTTGCCATTGCGATCGATTCCACTAAGCTACGGACGACTGCAATCATGGCAATTTCGCTGTTGAGCTGATGAATGGCCGAGCCAACCCCAACGCCCGCTGCACCAGATGCGATCGCGAGAGGAGCTGTGACGCTGGAAATTCCTGAGGCACAGAGCACAGGCACCGATACCGCACGGGAAATTTCGTAAGCGGCGGCTAGCGTAGGAGCGGCTTTTTCGATTAAGCCCAAAACACCTGCACTCGTTGGAGTCGAGGACGTACCGCCTTCGGTTTGAATCACATCGGCACCCGCTTCAACCAAAGCTTCAGCCAAGGCGACTTGTTCGGACAATGCCAAAACGTGAGGGACTGTCACCGATAGCATTACCGTTGGCAACAATGCGCGAGTTTTGCGGGTGAGTTCTAGGACTTCTGCTGCGCCAAAGGTCCGACCTTGTGCGTAGAAGCTGTCAAAGTTGCCGATTTCGATGAGGTCTGCGCCTGCCTCAATGGCCATGACAAAAAGTTCTGGATCTACGGCGGAAACACAGATAGGAAGGCTTGTTGTCGCTTTAGCCATGCGAATTAAGTCAGCATCTGCGGCAATGTCCACAAAGGTCGCACCGCCGAGTTCTGCTGCTTTGACGACCGTTGCAACATTGGTCCGATCGAAGTTTTGCAGGCCGCTGATCACCTTGAGGGCAGTACGATCGGTGAGGGCAGTACGAAGTGAAGGAAGAATGGTCATAGGAAATCCATCGGTATAACGGTCTAGCCATTTTAGAGCCTCAGGGCAGCAGGCTGTAAACCCTACCCAAAAGAAAATCTCCGGTCTTGTCCCGCGATCGTAGCTCTACCTCTATTAGATTAAGATCACTAGGTTAAGACCACTATCCAAATTCCAAATCGCTATCCCAGTAATGTTAATTGACTACTCGGCATATCAAATCCCAAATGCTTCCAAGCGGCGGCTGTAGCAACTCGTCCCCTTGGTGTTCGGGCTAAATAGCCAATTTGCATCAAATAAGGTTCATACACTTCTTCAATGGTTTGGGCATCTTCGCCCGTTGATGCGGCCATGGTTTCTAGCCCGACAGGCCCACCATTAAACCGTTCAATCATTACGCTCAACATTCGCCGATCGGTCCAATCTAATCCACAGGGATCAACATTAAATAATTCTAATGCTTCAGATGCGATCGTTTGATTAATTGACCCACTTTCTTTAACTTGAGCATAGTCTCGAACCCGCTTCAGCAGACGATTTGCAATTCGAGGTGTGCCGCGTGCCCGACGGGCAATTTCTTCAGCTCCAGCATGATCTATGGGTGTTTCTAAGAGTGATGATGTTCGCAATACAATCTGTGTCAATTCATCTAATTCATAAAAACGTAACCGCTGAATCAATCCAAATCGATCGCGCAGGGGTGAACTTAGTGCCCCAACCCGAGTTGTTGCGCCCACCATGGTAAATTTTGGTAATGGCAACGATCGGGTTCGAGCGGTTTGACCTTTGCCGATCGTAATTTCAATTCTAAAATCCTCCATCGCAGGATACAAAATTTCTTCCGTCACCCGTGGCAATCGATGAATCTCGTCAATAAACAGCACATCACCTTCTTGTAAATTCATCAACAATCCCACAATATCCCGAGGTCGCTCTAAGGATGGCGCACTACTAATTTTACAATTTACGCCCATTTCTCCAGCTAAAATCAGCGACATTGTGGTTTTCCCCAACCCCGGCGGACCATAGAGCAACAAATGATCCAAACATTCTCCCCGTGCTTTTGCGGCCCGAATCGCAATATCAAGAACGTCTTTTAAATCTTTTTGTCCAACATATTCCTGAATAGTTTGAGGTCGGATTTTCTCCTCTTGTTTTTGCGTTTCCTCAACCGCCCGATCGCCCTTTAGGAGTTCAGCCGAGATTTGTTCAGCGGCCTTTTCAGACGAAGAATCGATCGCCATATCATCCTTTGCTTTAACCGATCGTCGTCCTTTCTTCGGGGTTGGTGCTGTCGTTGCATCTAATGGCAATTCCGACGGAACTTTACTTTGAGCTTCACCGACTTCAATCAGCGCATCAACCAACGTATCTATACCAGCGGCGGCAGATTTTTCAGGCGTAGGTTGCTTGGAAGAAATAATAGCCATAGCAAAGCAAAAAACAAAAGTAGTTCTATTATACTAAACGATCGCCCTAGAAATAGTTGGGTTTTAGTTGCTTCTTATTGGCCTATCCTCCAATCTGCGACATCGATCGGGCATACCCTTGAGCATTGCCAGAATCACGTAATTTATAATTAATTTCTGGTTTCCATTCCACTAACTTAATCACCCGATCGCGTAAATTAGCTAAATCTACGCCCTGACGTAATTCTGTTTTCAAGTCAATCTGCCCTGTCTCATTTAGTAAACAAGGTCTTAACATTCCATCAGCAGAAAGTCTCATACGATTACACCGATCGCAAAAGCATTCCGACATCTGACTAATAAATCCTAGTGTTCCCATTGCGTTAGGGATTTTAAATATATCGGCTGGACCATTGCCAGTGATAGTACTTTCCTCAATGCCGTAGCGTTGCCGAATCTGTTCCCGTAGTGATTTAGAACTAATCCATCCCGATTTCTCAAACAAGTCTCCATTCCCAATCGGCATAAATTCAATAAACCGAATATGCCATTCCCGATCGATACTCAAGGCTGCAAGATCTAAAATCTCACGATCGTTCACACCGGGCACCACGACTACATTCAGTTTAAGCGGGCTAAATCCAACAGTGTAGGCCGTTTGAATCCCAGACCATACTTTATCCCAATTGGTTTTGGTCCCGGACGATCGTCGCCCAATCAATTGATCAAACGTCGCCGCGTCTAATGAATCTAAACTAATATTGATCCGACGTAATCCCGCATCATACAAATCTTGTGCCTTATCCGCTAACAAAAAACCATTCGTCGTCATAGACAAATCTTGAGTTTCAGGAAGTGCTGCGATCTCCGCCACAATGTCAACCACATCATTGCGAATCAACGGCTCCCCGCCCGTCAACCGAAACCGCGTAAAGCCCGCCGGAATGAATACATGACGCAATAGAGTTAATAGCTCACTTTGGGTCAATAAATCCTGTTTCAATACATAATCAATTTCTGCATCCTCCGGCATACAATAGGTACAGCGAAAATTGCAGCGATCGATCAAACTAATGCGTAAATAGTCAATTCGATTCATTTTAAAATGCCTGTAATTATCGGTTTTGCTGGTTACAGGGATCGAAGCCTGCAAAGCAAGTCGATCGGATTTCCATTATAGATTCCCATTATAAACTGCTGTCATGAACTCTTTCGATCTCGCCTTCACCTCCGCCCTCGAACAAGCTCGACTGATTCGGAATAAAGAAATTTCACCACTAGAACTTACCGCAGTCTATCTAGATCGCATCGAAACGCTCAATCTAACGATCGGTGCATTTTTTCATATTGCCGCAGAACAGGCGATCATTGACGCCACTCAAAAAACCGAAGCTCTATCCAATTTAGAGGTAATTCCACCCTTTTACGGAGTTCCAACAGCCATTAAAGACTTAAATCCTGTTGCCGGAATGCCGTGCTCCTATGGTGTTAAATACGCGAAAAAACGGATTGCCGATCGGGATGACCATATCACCAGCCGCATCAAGCAAGCCGGATTCGTTATTCTTGGCAAAACTGCTACATCTCAACTGGGTTCACTGCCTTACGTGGAACCTAGCGGATTTCCTCCAGCGCGCAATCCTTGGAATCTAGACTATCTTGCAGGCGGATCGAGTGGTGGTGCGGCCTCGGCGGTTGCAACGGGATTGTGTGCGATCGCTCAAGCTTCTGATGGTGCGGGATCAATCCGAATTCCAGCCGCCTGTTGTGGATTAATTGGGTTGAAAGCATCACGGGGACGCGTTTCAAATTCGCCCGTGGATGAGCTGTTTTCGGGCTGTGTGGTCGGTGGTGGATTGGCTAGAACCGTGATGGATTCGGCGGCATTTTTAGATACGATTGCAGGCTATGAACTTGGCGATCCCTATTGGTTAACCCCTCCAGAAGCCAGTTTTCTAGAGCTTTCTCAACGGGTTCCGCGTCCATTACGAATCGGATTTGCAACAGAAATTCCACCGATCGGCGAATGTGATGACGAATGCAAAGAAGCCGTTTTAAAAACAGCAATGCGATTAGAAGCTCTCGGACATACTGTAGAGCCGATCGAGTTTAATAATTTCGACTTCAGTGAATTAATTGAACCCTTTTCAATCGCATGGCAAACCCAAACTGATGTCGGTGTACCGGGCCTATTTCTCGATCGCATCAACCGCCAACTCTGGCTAAAAGCCCAAGTCTACCGTGCTGGAAAATATGTGCAAGCGCGTCAAAAACTATACCGATTTGCCCGCAAAGTTGTCCAACGCTGTCATCCCTATGATGTGATTTTACTCCCCACTTTGATGCGTCCAGCGTTGAAGGTTGGTGAATTCCAGCGATTAGGATTATCAAACTTGCTCGATCGCGTTATCGATTGGTTTGCACCCTGTCCAGCGTTTAACGTAAGCGGTCAACCTGCGATCGCACTTCCCTGTGGATTCTCTAGTTTTGGCGTTCCCTTAAGCATTCAACTCGTGGGCCGACCTGCCGATGAAGCCACACTCTTGAGCCTTGCGTACCAATTAGAACAATCTAAACTGTGGGTCCAGACTACGCCTGAGATCGCACAGCCGCCCCAATAATCTCGATTGCCCGATCAATCTCCATCACCGTTGTCCCGCGTCCTAAGCCAAACCGTAATGATGAAAATGCTAATTCATCCGATCGTCCGATCGCTTTCAATACATGGGACGGTTTACGCGATTTTGTTGCACAAGCCGAACCTGATGACAACGCGATCGATTTTCCCAATGCTAATGTCAACGCACTTGAATCAATTCCTGGAATACTAACATTCAAATTTCTAGACAATCGATGCTCCATAGTTCCATTTACGAAACAACCCGTCGAACCCAATTCCATCAACAATCCCGATAACAATCGATCGCGCAGTCCTGCCAATCGTTTTGACTCATCCGATCGATCTGTAATAGCCAACTCCACCGCCTTCCCAAACCCCACAATCTGCGGCGGATATAATGTGCCCGAACGTAACCCTCGTTCCTGATCACCACCATGCAATTGCGGAGAAAGTTGAACTCGTGGATTCCGCCGCCGTACATACAATGCCCCAATTCCCTTTGGACCATATAATTTATGAGCCGTCATTGACATTAAATCAATATTCATCGCCTCCACATCTAACGGCACGTATCCCAATGCCTGCGCTGCATCCGTATGAAATAGAATATGCCGATCGTGACAAAGCTGACCAATTTCTGCGATCGGCTGTATTACCCCGATTTCATTATTTGCTACCATTACTGAAACCCAAATAGTATCGTCCCGTAATGCATTTTTCAATATCGCCAAATCAATTAAACCATCCAGCTGAACAGGCAAGATAGTTAATTCAAATCCCAATGATTGCAAATAGCGACAAGGTTCTAAAACAGCACTATGTTCAGTGGCGATCGTAATAATATGTTTGCCCTGACTCAAATAAGATTCAGCAACG
>JAYUEU010000220.1:0-4754 GCA_043739065.1 Synechococcales cyanobacterium
GAAGCCCGCAAAACTGCAACCTTTGTCGCTGCTTCTAGCTTTAGATCTTGGCTCAGGAAGTCGCCATTGTCTCGAAGGGTATTTTCGTACTGATATAAAATAGTTTCAGCCCCATTCTTGAGTTCAACCAACTCACGACGTTGACTATCCTCTTCACCAAATAGCTCTGCTTCCTTACGCATCCGTTCAACTTCATTGACATTAAGTCCACCGCTGTTGGTGATCTCAATGCTTTGTTCGCTACCAGTGCCCTTGTCTCGGGCGGATACTTTTAGGATTCCATCGGCATTAATTTCAAAGGAAACCTCAATTTGAGGAACTCCACGAGGTGCCGGAGGGATGCCCGTAAGTTGGAACTTGCCAAGGCTTTTATTGTCCCGTGCCATAGCCCGTTCACCCTGAAGTGGATGAATTTCTACGGACGTTTGGCCATCGGTTGCGGTGGAAAAGACCTGGGTTCTGCTGCTCGGGATAGTGGTGTTACGTTCGATCACTTTCGTGAAGACTTCGCCCAAGGTTTCAATCCCCAAGGACAATGGTGTTACATCTAGCAACAACACGTCTTTAACTTCACCCCCTAAGACGCCCGCTTGGATGGCTGCACCCAAGGCAACGGCTTCATCGGGATTGACTGACTTGTCTGGCACTTTGCCATTACAGAAAACTTTGAGGGCTTCCTGAACAGCGGGGATTCGGGTCGAGCCGCCTACAAGAAGAATCCGATCGAGTTCATCAACCCCCATGCCTGCATCCTTGAGCGCTTGGGCCATGGGTTCTAGAGTTCCTTGAACCAGTTTCGCCACCAGTTCTTCAAATTTGGCACGGGTTAACTCTACTTCTAGATGCTTAGGTCCAGATGCATCTGCTGTGATGAATGGCAGGTTGATAGAAGTACTCATAGTGCCAGAGAGTTCAATCTTGGCGCGTTCAGCCGCTTCTCTCAGTCGCTGTAGGGCCATCTTGTCGCTAGATAGATCAATGCCATCCTGCTGTTTGAAGGTGTCAGTAAGCCAGTGCACAATCGCCGCATCGAAATCATCTCCGCCGAGGTGGTTGTTCCCGGAGGTCGCTTTGACTTCAAAAACGCCATCGCCTAATTGAAGAATCGAAACATCGAAGGTTCCACCGCCTAAATCAAAAACCAAGATAATCTGCTCTTGATCTAGCTTGTCCATCCCGTAGGCTAGGGCGGCAGCGGTTGGCTCATTAATGATCCGTAAAACTTCCAGACCTGCTATTGTTCCGGCATCTTTAGTGGCTTGACGTTGGGCATCGCTGAAATAAGCTGGGACCGTGATTACTGCTTGAGTAACCGTTTCGCCCAGATAGCTCTCTGCATCCTGCTTCAGCTTTTGCAGAACCATGGCCGAAATTTCTTGCGGCGTATAGTTTTTGCCGCGAATGCCTACATCGACAGTAGCATCCCGACCTTGTACGCAGTTGTAAGGCACGCGAGTCCGTTCTTCAATGGTGTCTTCCCAACGCCGACCAATGAAACGCTTGATACTAAAGACAGTATTTTCAGCATTAGTGACAGCCTGACGCTTCGCCAGTTGCCCCACAAGCCGATCGCCCGCCTTCCCAAAACCAACAATACTGGGCGTTGTCCGTCCGCCTTCCGAATTGGCAATCACCGTGGCTTGCCCGCCCTCAAGGACCGCAACACAACTGTTGGTGGTGCCCAAATCAATACCAATAACTTTTCCCATAACAGTTTTTTAGGCGTAGGTAGTAAGGCGTGAAGCCAAGGTAAATATCCGAATTGAGCTTAGGTAAAATCAATTATCAAGCTCAATGTAGCAGGAGATCACGAATGACTGTGGAGTCTCCCACTACACAATATTCCTCAACTCTTGACAATTTCTAACAAATGACCTTAATCAATTTTTCAAGTTTTGATCTTAGTTGTGCGTAGACGAAGTTTCATCCTTCTCAGGTGCAGCCGCAACTTGAACTTGAGCATGACGCAATACCCGATCGCCTATCATGTAGCCCCGCACGAGTTCAGCCATCACGGTTCCTTCCGGATATTCGGAGGTGGGTTGACGCAACAGAGCTTCATGGAGATTAGGGTCAAATTGCTTGTCTTTTGCGTTCATGGGAGAGACTCCAATCCGTTTAAGGCGGCCCACCATATCTTTGTAAATCCCTTGATAGCTGTTGTGGACAGCAGTTTCTGCCTCACTTTCTACTTTAAGCTGCGATCGGGCACGTTCAAAGTTATCAACGACGGCCAGCAATTCCGTTAGAGTAGAGATCTTGACTTGAACTTCCAGTCCTTCTTTTTCCTGTTGAGTTCGTCTACGGAAGTTTTCAAAATCTGCGGCTAATCGGAGATATTGGCCTTTGGAGTCTTCATTTTGGCCTTTAAGGGCTTCACATTCACGCTCTTTTGAGGCATAGGACGATCGTAATTCCATGAATGCTGCTTCATAGTCCGTCGTTTCCTCAAGCTCATCCTGAGTTGAAGCCACAGACGCATTTGCCGTCACAGTCTCGGAACTTCCGTTCGGCTCAAGCCCAGACTGGATGCCCTGATCAGCTTGGGGATCGTCTAAGAGTTCTTCTACCGCTTCAACTTGCTGCTCTTCACCCATGATTAAATTCCCCCGTTATTAATTAGAATTATTCTCACACTTCTCCATTGTGCCCGATCGAGGTGGAGGTTGAAAAACCTTTCTAGAACCTTTCCGATCATAAGAACGGATCTTTCTGGAGAAATTGGGGCAATATTTAAGAGATAAGCAGAGCAGCACTCATCCCAATTCACTCGATTCCACCAAATTATGACGAACTCTTCATTCCCGCGTCGTGCGCTGGCTGTTCAAAACAACCTGTCTCCGTTTGGCAATAAGCTTGTCCAAGCGGGTTATGCCAGTCAAGATCAAATCCAGAAGGCACTCGCGGATAGTCGTCGTTCGGGTAAACCCCTAACGGAATCCTTGGAGTTGATTACTGGACAACAACTCTCTCCAGATCTTTTACGCCAGTATAAAAAGCAACAACTTTTTGAGCTTAAGATTCTATACGGTGTCGAATCTCTCGATCCAGAAATTAATCAAATTGCCAACTCCCAAATTGGCCAGCTCATTGACACGCTGATTCCGATCGACATCTGCCGTCGCTATCAGTTTGTACCCCTTTCTCAGACGGAAAATAGTCTTCTCGTCGCCATGGTCTATCCAGATAATCTGGACGCCCAAGATGACCTTAATCGTATTTTACGAGCCAAAAATCTCACTCTTCAGCGGCTCGTTATTACGAGTGAAGATTACAACCGTATAATTTCTCAGTACTTAGATGAGCGGGTTCAGAAGGATCAACATGCTGAGCAACAAGCTCGGGTGGATGTGAAGGCCGAACTCGAAGGTCTAGAAGACTATGCTGAACTTTCAGAAGAGGGGGCTGATGAAGTTGATCTCGATACGGCGGCAGATGCAGATGCAGCTCCGATCGTGGCCTTGGTCAATAAAATCCTGATCAAAGCGCTACAACTTGGGGTCTCCGACATTCATGTGGAACCGCAGGAAGAGCAGTTACGAATTCGTTTTCGCAAAGATGGCGTCTTGCAGCAAGCCTTTGATTCTCTTCCTAAGAAAATCATCCCTGCCGTCACCGCCCGTTTCAAGATCATTTCCCAACTAGATATCGCTGAACGTCGAGCGCCCCAAGATGGCCGAATTCGTCGGGTTTTCGATGGCCGCAAAATTGACTTTCGGGTCAATACCTTGCCTAGTAAACATGGTGAAAAAGTCGTTCTACGGATTCTTGACAACTCCGTCACCCAGCTTGGTCTCGACAATCTCATCCAAGACAAGGAGTCTCTTGAAATGGTTCAAGAGATGGTTCGTCGTCCCTTTGGCCTGATTTTGGTTACAGGTCCAACTGGTTCGGGAAAGACCACCACGCTCTACTCCGCACTGGCCGAACGGAACGATCCGGGGGTCAATATTAGTACTGCCGAAGATCCGATCGAGTACACGCTTCCTGGCTTAACCCAAGTGCAAGTAATTCGGGAAAAAGGAATGGACTTTGCGGCCATCCTGCGGGCCTTCCTTCGTCAAGATCCCGATGTCATTCTGGTGGGAGAAACCCGTGACCGAGAAACCGCAAAAACGGCTATTGAAGCGGCACTAACGGGGCACTTAGTTCTGACAACGCTCCATACCAACGATGCTGCAGGTGCTATCGCCCGTCTCGATGAAATGGGTGTTGAACCGTTCATGGTTTCCGGTGCATTGCTAGGGGTTGTCGCTCAGCGTCTGGTCCGTCGAGTTTGTGATGAATGTCGCATTCCGTATGCACCTAGCCCAGCAGAACTGGGACGTTTTGGTCTCACCACTGCGCGAGATAACCAACTGACCCTTTATCGGGCGAATAGTCTGACCGCCCAACAGATTCAATCTGCCCGCGCTCAAAATACGCTCTGTGGAAGATGTACTGGCAGTGGTTATAAAGGCCGTTGTGGTGTGTATGAAGTAATGAAAATTACAGATCGCCTGCAAACTATGATTAGCAAAGGAGCACCCAGTGATCAAATCAAAGAGGTCGCGATCGAGGAAGGGATGCAAACGCTGTTGGCTTATAGTCTTAATCTAGTGCGTCAGGGGATGACGACTCTAGAAGAAGTCGAGCGGGTGACATTCACAGACACAGGGCTAGAGGCTGAAATGCGATCGAAACGGAAAAGTGTTTTATCCTGTCGCACCTGTAGTGCAGAGCTAAAACAAGAATGGCTAGACTGTCCATACTGT
>JAYUEU010000221.1:0-14611 GCA_043739065.1 Synechococcales cyanobacterium
GTATAACGGCTGCATCCAGGGGGTAAGTTTGTCGTTTAGATCGCCGGGAAGATAGCCGAGATCTTTGCCCATCGGAATTACGGGTCGCGAGATCAAAAGACGACTGTAAAGATGTTCGTCGGCAACTTTTTGTAAGCCCGCTGCGATCGCCAACAAAGTCTTTCCGGTGCCTGCTTTGCCCACGAGTGTGACCAATTGAATGTCATCACGCAGCAATAAATCAAGGGCAAACTGCTGCTCGCGGTTGCGCGGTTGAATTCGTGAGACTCCCCCATAAGGGAGTTTGGTGAGGGGAATGATTTTTCCGCTGGCTTCGACGATACCTAGGGCAGTGTGGCTGGGGTTGGATTGATTAATTAGGGTGACGGCTTCATTGGGTAGTAATGAATGTTTGTCTAAATCTAATTCCGCTGCGCCTGTTTTGAATAGTCGATCGATCGTCTCTGCTTCAACTAAAATTTCAGCCGTGCCCGCATACAACTCCGAAAAATCCACCTTATCGGTCTCATAATCCTCCGCATCAAGACCCAACGCATCCGCCTTGATCCGTAAGTTGGTGTCTTTGCTCACCATGACTACCTTGCAATCGCAGCGTCGCTGTAGTTCTAGTGCCACGGCCAAAATTGCATTATCGCCGTAATCACGATCGAGTTCAGCAGGTAATTCTTTCAGGGTGTCCCGATGACAAAGTACAACTCGTAAGGTTCCACCGTGGGGTAAATCTACGCCATCGGTTAGGCGAGCGGTTTGACGTAGTTGGTCTAATGTTCGGGAAACTTGACGGGCATTACGTCCGGTCATTTCGGGTTGTTTTTTAAACCGATCGAGTTCTTCAATCACAGTGATGGGTAAAATCACATCTTGGCCCTCAAACTTCATCATTGCAGCGGGGTCATGAAGCAGGACGTTTGTATCTAGAACGAACGATTTACGCATAGATAGGGACCATATTATGGAAGCCATAGTCGAAATGAAGCATAGAGAATAGTCGTTATTTCAGGACTATTACTTACTATCCATTATACTGACCATTTTGAACGGTGAGTGCGATCGACGTTCCTCATCTCTAGTATTCTAGAGGATGTTGCTTCTAGCCCCGACTTATGAACCCGAATGAGATTCCAAATCTATTGGCGAACATGTTTGGAGATTCTGTCAAGACCTTGGCTCCGGGTTCGTATCAAATTGAACAGGAAGGCTTTCGGTTATTGGTGCTGTTATCAGATGATCAAGATTGGTTGAGGATGTTGGTGCCGATCGGTCCCATTAGTGATGCGATGGCATTTTTAGAGGAGTTTCTCGAAGCAAATTTTGATGAGACTCAAGAGGCACGCTATGCGGTTCATCAAGGTTTATTGTGGTCGGTATTTCACCATAGCTGTGAGGGCTTGACAACGGAGGATTGCACGATGGCAGTTCAGCGATTGGTGGCTATTTTTAAGCAGGGTTTGGATGGCGTGTTTAATCGTCATATTGAGAAGCAAATTCGCCAAATTATCAAAGCGGCGAAACTTCAGGGTCAGTCCTTAGAGGCGACGATGCAAACGTTAGAACGATTTTATTCTGAAGGGGTCATGGGAGATTTGAATTCAGATAGTGCATCGCAAAAGGGCACGGTTGAGGCATGGCGGTATCAACTTAAGCGGCTTTGGGATGAGGCGGAGTAGGGATGGAGTTGCAGATTGAGTCTGGATTTCGATTGGGCTGGAATCCTTTGGCAGCGAATTATGTGGCGTTGGTCGGAACTCCTGACTGGGCGATCGAGTTGAAGCGTGATGAGTTTGTTTCATTTCGCCGTTTGGCACTGGAACTCGGTGAGACGATGATTTTGATGGAGTCTTCCCTGATGGACGGTGAAACGTTGTCTTGTGAGCTGGACTGTGACGATCTTTGGATGGAAGTTGAGGGCTATTCTAGTGACTATGCGCTGCGATTTATTCTTCATCATGGGCGACGTTGCGAGGGTGAATGGCCATCTGCTGTCTCATTTGTAGCTGCATTGGCAAAGTTAGAGCTTGGGCTATGAAAATTAGTGTTTAAAGTCTTGTTTCGCACTGGCGTTAGTGTTATATTGTCTAAGCGCTGAACGCAATCCTTTAAAAGATTGTTTAGGTGCAAAACGGGGCGTAGCGCAGCTTGGTAGCGCGCTACTTTGGGGTAGTAGAGGTCGTGGGTTCAAATCCCGCCGCTCCGATTATATGGAAGCCAGTTAATGACTGGCTTTTTTGGTTTCTAGGGCTGTGTTAAAGGACGATCGTTCACCATTTATCCCTCGTGATAGCGATCGATCTTTTTAACCGGGATATAGATGTGCATCTAGAAGATGAAATCACTCTCGTGGACCACAAACTTGCTTCTGAATATCTAGGAGAATCTCAATCACATCCTGAGATGACTCTGAAAACTCCTTCTTAGCGGCCTCTGGGTTTTCCTGAATCCACTGTTCGACTTCTTCCAAGAGTGCTTTTTTCCTATCTCTTTTTGGCTTCTTCTCAGCTATTGACAAAACCTCATCAACTTTAGTTTTGAAATTGTGGGGGTAGTAGGATTCAAAATCATGTTCAGTCCACGTTCTAAAGTGTTCAGGATTCCAAAGAGGGTACTTATTCTGAAAATTATTGATTATTTTTTGTTCT
This sequence comes from Synechococcales cyanobacterium, assembly GCA_043739065.1. Classification (GTDB taxonomy): domain Bacteria; phylum Cyanobacteriota; class Cyanobacteriia; order Leptolyngbyales; family Leptolyngbyaceae; genus JAAFJU01. The sequence continues at coordinate 2,637 of JAYUEU010000221.1, forward strand.
TCTTCGCCATCATCAATTACAACCCAAACACGATTACGATATGAGTCTTCTAAATGAAGGAATACAAAAAGACGATTGAAATCTTCAAATTTAGCAGGTACTTCATCCCGCGATCGAGCAGAAAAAGTACGTAATTTACCTATCAATTTTGGTGTGAACCAGGGAATAAGATATTCTCTAATAATTTTTTCGGCTGATGATTCTTCAAGAAAAAGCCAAGCACTCCAAAGATCAAAATCGTATAGGTCATAACCTAAGTCCTCTAGAACTTCTCGTTTTTCCTCTGGAGACTGATCGATTTGTTGAATAGAGGATGTTGGAAGAGAATCTTGAAATTTCATGTCCACTCTAAATATTTTATTGTTAGAATATGCGCCCAAATATTTGAGGACAATATTAGAGTGAGTTGTGATGATGAACTGATTATTAGAAGCCTTTTCACAGATTAAATTGAGAAGCCCCTTAAGAGCTGTCGGATGAATATCATTTTCAGGTTCCTCAATAAGAAATACCTTATCTTCTGCCATGCACAGGTCTACAATCAAACCTAATAGGTTAGCAACGCCTTCCCCCATAGATGATAGAGGAATATACTCAAAGTTCCCAAAAGCATAAGTGGCTTGTTTTCCGTTACTTGAAGCTGTAGTTCCAATTTGAAAGCCAATAATTTCCTTACAAGCTCTAATATATTGAGAGTGAGATGGTACATGAGGACTGCTGATTCTGTCTATTTTTGCGTATAGGTTACTGAAATTTCCTGATACTTCAGAGGTAATACTAGAGTTAATTGTATGGTTGAATGCGGCTACTTTCCTTTTTGAAAGATAAGGATAAATAAGATTATTAGGTTCTTGAGGAGGGAAACATGCTATCCAGCCGCTAGATTGCCCTCCATTTATAAAAGATATTTGATAATTTTGAGATGAAAAATTAAACTGTGTTGAGCGATTTTCTGGTGCCCTTGTTAACATACTTAATCCACCGTACTGAAGCACTATAGAAAAGCTGTCGTCATATAATTTTCTGCAATCTTCTGACCCCAAAACTTGAGATTGAAGGAGTAAAACTGATTGAAGAATCGTCGATTTTCCTGAATTGTTACGGCCTACAATGACATTGATTCCGCTGGATAATTCAACATCAGCATTGATAAAACTTTTAAGATTATTGATGGTTATTCTAGAAATCCATTGTTTCATTATAAGAACCGAATACTTGATTTAGTTTTAATTGTACTATAGTAGAGCAATTGATTTGAATTAAAAAAACTTTAATATTCTATCGAAAACTTATCATCTATCTGAACGCTGAGAGCCTGTGGTTGAGGCATGTGATTATTTGTATGTGATATTGATTGCGATCGAACTTCTTCGACAACAATTATAAAATACGCAAAGCTTGTGTATTTTATAATTGATTTTTCTAGTATGAAGAAGGAGAATTAAGTTTAGATTTAATCTCATTGAATTAAGGTTTTGTTTCATTAGATTTTGTATTCAAAAAAATTAAATCTATAGCATTTAACCTTCCAATATTTGCAATCGTATTAATGCTATTTTCTGTATGTCATATTGTGTTTGATGAGACGATCGATTTGAATATGTGGCTAAGAAAAATTCTTTTTGATGCTTTTTCAACTTAGCTATCATGCCTATCTGAGTGCTGTGGTTAGTTTTGGGATAGAGTCATTGGGGATTGCTCGGAGTTTTGAAATTGGTGAAAGATTAGTCCTTGTTGACGGCATTGCTACTTCCTTGTAAGTTCCGTCTGCAATCGGTAAAATCATCATCCATAGATTGAACAGGACGATCGTCTACGTAGTAGAATAATAAACCTATTTAAAAAGGAAGGATTTACCATAATGTCAAAAGATACGATTAAGAAAGTAGATAGGTTGTCGAGAACGGCGACGGTTTCGCGCACGACTGGGGAGACTAGTGTATTGGTTACGATCGGCTTAGATGGTACGGGAAAATGTAAGGTGAATACCGGAATTCCGTTCTTAGATCATATGCTGCATCAAATTGCATCTCATGGCCTTTTTGATCTCGATATTGAAGCAACGGGTGATATTCACATTGATGATCATCATACGAATGAAGATGTCGGAATTACCTTAGGAATGGCACTTGCAAAAGCTTTGGGCGATCGTAAAGGGATTGTTCGATTTGGTCATTTTGTGGCACCGCTCGACGAGTCATTAGTGCAGGTGGCGCTAGATTTTTCGGGTCGTCCTAGTTTGAGTTATGGATTGCAAATCCCGACACAGCGTGTGGGGACCTATGATACTCAATTGGTTCGCGAGTTTTTTGTAGCAATTATTAATCACGCTCAAATGACATTGCATATTCGTCAATTGGATGGCATTAATTCCCATCATATTATTGAAGCGACATTCAAAGCCTTTGCGAGGGCGATGCGAATGGCGACTGAAGTAGATGTGCGTCGTGCCCATGAGATTCCTAGTTCAAAGGGCGTGCTCTAATGAATGAGCCTGTAGTCGGTGAGTCGGTAGTTGATGAGACGAGGATTCAGGAGTTTGTACATATTCCGGTTTTGTATCGGGAAGTGGTGGAACAGTTGCAGGTGAAGTCGGGTGGAATATATCTCGATCTAACTTTGGGGGGGGGGGGGCATAGTCGATTAATTCTAGAAGCAAATCCTGATGTGAAGGTGATTGGAATTGATCAAGATGCAATGGCGATCGTGGCGGCAGCGTCTAATCTAGAGGAGTTTGGCGATCGGGTAACAATTAAGAAATCAAACTTTGCGGACTTTAAGCCGGGTAAACAAAAGTTTGATGGAATACTAGTGGATTTGGGTGTTAGTTCAGCGCAGTTTGATATTGCAGAACGAGGCTTTAGTTTTCGTAATGCGGCTCCGTTAGATATGCGAATGGATCAAAGCCAGGATCTTGATGCAGCGGAGATCATTAATACTTGGGATGAAAAGGAGATGGCGGACATCTTTTATAAGTATGGTGAGGAGCGATTGTCTCGGCGGATTGCTCGGAAGATTGTGGAGGAGCGTCCATTTGAAACGACGACGGAATTGGCCTATGCGATTGCTGGATGCTTTCCGGCCAGTGCGCGTCGGGGCCGAATTCATCCCGCGACTAGGACGTTTCAGGCATTGCGAATTGCGGTGAATCGGGAATTAGAGGTATTGGAAACATTGATTGAAAAAATACCACTTTGGCTAAATCCGGGTGGTCGGATTGCAATGATTAGTTTTCATAGTTTAGAAGATCGGATTGTAAAACATCGTTTGCGAGAATCTGAATTGCTTAGAGTTTTGACCAAAAAGCCAATCTTGCCACAGGAAGATGAGGTGGATACTAACTTCCGATCGCGATCGGCTAAATTACGTATTGCAGAGCTAAAGGAATTAGAATAAAAGATGAAATTGGTGGGAAGGAATTGGATTAACTATCCGTCAAGGCACCACCACAGGAACTCCCCGCCCCTGCTGTGCAACCGAAGCAATGTCTTCCGGTGACGATCGTTCTTGTATTCCAATCTTGTAAATTAAAGCTATGAATTGAATTGGCAATAGGCAGATCCAGCATTTGATTGAAGTCGCAATCATAGAGTTTTCCATCCCAACTGACGGACAATGTATTACGACACATTAGGCCGTTTAAGGTGGCTGGATTGAATGCGTTAACCAGTTGTTCCATATAAGTTTGCAAGTTTCCAGAGCTTTCTAGCCATTCTAAATATCGGGAAATAGGCATATTATTTAGAGTGATCAGCCGATCGAATTGAATGCCAAAGTTTTTTTCCAGCCCTGTTTTCCATTCATGTTCAAGTCGCGTTTGATCGCTAGACAAGAAGGCTCCTACAGGATTGCCCATTAATGTCAAAATACGATCGGGATTCCCTTGGCCGTATCCTGCTTTGTTGAGTCGTCGTAATGCTTCAATAGATTGCTCAAAGGTACCGTCACCGCGCTGAAGATCGGTATTACGTTTGCGATAGTGAGGCAATGAACAAACAATTTCGACTTTACGATCGGCAAACCATTCAGGTAAATGAATTTTGCCCGGAAGAAGCAATACTGTTAGATTGCAGCGATCGATGATATGTTTGCCACGTTGAACACATTGATCGACTAAGTATTCAAAATGTCGATTTAATTCTGGTGCCCCACCCGTGAGATCGACGGTATGAGCAGTGGTTCGATCTAATGTAGCTAGACAGGCATCGATCGTGGCTCGGTCCATATTTTCGATAGTCCGATCGGGTCCGGCATCAACATGACAATGTTTGCAGGTCATATTGCAAAGTTTGCCAAGATTGATTTGAAAAATGTCGAGATTGGTTGGAGTGATGGGGTTTGATATGGCACGATCGAAGTTGCCGTTGGGTAAGTTTAGACTATTGAGAAGTGTGATCTGATTGAGTGGATTTGAGAGTGGTAAATTTTGGCGTGACAGGGTTTGGGTCTTCATAGGTCAGGCTAGAACTACATGGAAAGTTGATTGGTCCGATCGAGCATTTGTAAGCCATGAATTAACGAAGCTCCGCCCCGAATTGCGGTGGCAACATGAACTGCTTCGGTCATTTGTTCTAAGTCTGATCCTTGTTGAAGTGATTCTTTTGAATAGGCATCAATACAATAGGGACATTGAATCGCATGGGCAACGGCTAGAGCGATCAATGCTTTTTCACGTTTTGATAATGCCCCTTCATCAAAGACTGCCCCATAGTAGGAGAAGAATTTTTCGGCTAGTTCTGGATTTCCTTCACCAATATTGGCAAAGTTTGGGAGATGGGAACGATCGTAGTAGTCGGGCATTAGATTTTTGGGGCTAGGAAGATCTCTATACCAATTCCTTTGCATAGTTTGAAACTAATGCTTCAGAATCATTGACCATGGTACTCAATATTGCTTTTGCTTCAATTGAATTTGGGAAATAGGCTAATGCTTGTGCAACACGGTAGCGGATTTGGGAGTCGGGATTTTGGGCAAATGGTTCTAAAATCGCGATCGCACGTTCGTCTTTTAATTCACCTAGAGCACCGATCGCAGAGACTATCAACAACTCTGTACCCGAATTGATTGCACTTTCTAGTATCTCGATCGCCAGCGGTTCACCCAATTCACCCAGGGTGGCCACAATGCTCATTTGAACAATCCAATCCGAGGTTGAAATATAGAGTTGTTTAAGTTCTGGATAGGCTTCCACTAAATGCAATGCGCCAATGCAATCTGCTGCTGCTGCTTGGACATCTGCTTCTGGATCTTTGATGCCAACGCGGAGCATCTCTAGAGTACGGCTTGGATTTTCGTGACCTAAACTTGAAAGCTGCGACATGGCTGCATAACGCACCCGCACATTGGAATCTTGAACCATGGGCTGAACCATTTCAAATGAAACAGCACGATCGAGTTCTCTCAATTGATTGACTCCCCGAAGACGATCGCCGAAATCAGTTGAATTGAGCAGAGTTTGAACAGATTCTCTAGTAATACTCATGGCGGATGAATGATTTCGTTAGGACTTGAAGACATTATATCCATTCTCTCACAGAGTCGCAAAGCTGGATGAATCTTGATTTAGAAAGGCTTGCACAATGGATAAACTCACCTGTGCAAAATAGCGTTGGCGAAAGCGTTCTTCTCGCACTCGAATACTCCAAGACGACTCTGCTGCGGTTAATTCTGCTGTTTTAGGCGGATTGTCTGTAGCCCGAGAAATTTGTAATCCGTCCTGTTGATTAGTGATTTCAAATCCCAAATCTCGTAATATTTCGAGACCAATTTGGAATGTTGTCGCGCTCACCACGAGCCGATCGCAATAGTATTGTGGTGAAATATGTTCTCCGGTGCGGGCGAGATATTTGGCAATACCAATGAGTTGGGACCAATTGGTCTGCGTGGGTAAACGGTAGTCTAATGCAAGAGGTTGTTGAGCGACGATCGCATGTCTGAATGCAATTTGTAGGGTATTCCAATCGCTGGGACATTGAGTCAATCGTACTACTTTTTCGGTTGATTTGACTGATTCAGTTCGCCAGTCGAGAATTGGAACGATACTAGGTTTAATGACGATCGGATTGATAGGATAGCATTTGACTAATCGCACTTCATAGCGCTTCTTTTGAACATTATTTTCAAGATATACGATCGCATCACAAAGACCTTTCGCCACCTCGTCTTTGGAATGTCCCCACCAGCTTCCTAGAATGCTATTTTGTCTTGTATTATTGTATAATCTGAATTGTGTTTGCAGATAAACAATTCGCTGCTGTTTATTATCTTTGATATTGCTAGTGACTAAATCATCAAATTGTACGTTTTTTAATAGTAAACGGGGGACCGGATTTCCGATTCCACAAGGCTCCATGTATCGAAGTGCTTTGTAGAGTTCTTCTCCAAGTTCTGCAACGGTGACGCAGAGATCTGGGGGTGGAATAATTCCACTGGGCTTGTGGAGTCGTAAATGGTGATCAATAGCTTGTGTAAAGAGGGCTAAATTTTCACTAGGCAAACTCAAACTCACGGAATTAGGATGCCCGCCTAGCCGATGAAGTAAATGTGTTTGTGGTTTAAGTAAACCATACAAATCCTGAGACGATCGCCCCACTCCTCGTATAATTTCAGGATCTTCTGTAGTGAATAAAAATGTGGGTTTTTGAAAGATTTCTTCGATCGTTTTGCTAACACTAGTCAATGTGTTGAAATGCCATTGTGGATTGGTCAGAACGATCGCTTCAGTGGTCGATAAATCAATAGTCTGAATAGCGGTCAAAACTTGATCGAGTATTTCTTTATGTAATCCCAGTGACCGGGTATAGCCAAGTTCAGCTTGATCCGCTATTGCTGTAGCTTCTGTGGCGTTATCGGTGGTGAATAATTTAATACAAAGCTCGGGCTGAATCTGACTCAATGTTTGTATTCGTGCACCTAGTCCTGAATTGAATTCTGTTGCCCGATCGCCGTGGTCTCGACAATGTTTTAAAAGCCGCTGAATGCCTGGTCGTGTGGCTGTTTTAGGGTTCGCTTGTAGTTGCAATTGTGGAATACTATTTTGAAATAGGGAACGCGCTTCGCCTTTATATTCGACTAAATCTGCCAGCATTCCGATCGCAACAATATCGAGTAGATTAGTTTGTTCGTTTCCCTGAATTGCTTCAATCAACTTATACGCGATCGCAACGCTGGGTAATGTGGCACAGACATGATTTTGGTCGAGATGTCGCGAATTTAAATGGATAACGTTGGGCCGATCGTTAGTGTGGTGATCAATGACAATTATATCTAATTCTATTGATTTAGCGTAGTCGAGTTCAATTGAATTGTGGCTTCCCATATCACAAGTAATCACTAAGGTAATGCCTTTTATTTTCAATTGATCGAGTTCTTTAATCGATAATCCCCGCAAACAATTTTTATAGTTTGGTTGAACGATCGTCATTCGATCGCCCAATTGTAAGCCGTGCCAAAGCAATGCTGTCGTCGCAATTCCATCGGGTGCCGGGTCACTCCATAATGCTACGAGTTCATTATTTGCCATCGCCTGTTTTATCCGTTCAACGGCCTTTTCCATCTCGCATCCAAAGGCTTGGGTATCGTTACGTTGCGATCGATCGATGTTCAAAAATTTCGACAATGCTGCAATATCACGATGTCCTCGCTGCCAAAGTAGTGGAGCAAGATATGGATTTGGATCGATCGCAGCGATCGCCTCTATAAAGTCAGCAGGTAGCATCATTCATCTAGTTTACCGTTTTCTGGAAATGATCGGTGACTTCTCAATTAATCATGCTAAAAAAATCTGGTTAATACGATTCGTAGTATGATTTCTTGTTAATACGATCGGTTGAAAAATTATAAATTTAGAATTAATCTGCGTTACGCTAGAGAAAGCATTTTCCTAACGTAATCTTCTCCTATGCAGCATCATCCGATGGCCTCCGATCGCCCCCAGAATATCTCTAACCCGACCACTTGGCAAAACCCACCTAGCCCGATCGCGGAAATTTTAGATACTCCCGGATCTCCATCTGTCTCTATCTCGCCGAATCACCGCTGGCTTGTAGAATTATGGAGAACTGAACTCGTTTCGATCGCGTCATTGGCAGAACCTGAACTGGGTATTGCTGGCTTTCGGATTAATCCTAAAACCCGAATCGGTGCCCGCAGTAATCCTTATACTAAAATTTCAGTTAGAGAATTGCTGAATGGCACAGAAAACGGAACTATCATAGACTTGCCAGATGATGCGAAGTTAACTAATTTTAAATGGTCTGATTCTGGAAATCTTTTGGCCTTTACATGGATTAAAGATAATGGATTAGAATTATGGATTTTGAACGCCGAAACCAAACAGGCGAGACAAGTTACTGCTCCTATTTTGAATGCTGCCTACGGGACACCTTATCGCTGGATTGATGAGAAATGTCTGCTTTGTAAAATGATTGATGAAACCCAACACTCAGCCCCGATCGCCCCACATATTCCGATCGGACCAATTGTTCAAGAAAACCTTGGAACCAAAACCCCAAGTCGAACCTATACCCATCTTCTCAAAAATTCTCACGATGAAAATCTGTTTGATTACTATACCCGATCGTCCTTAGAAATCATTGAATTAAATGACTCTGAATTGGGATCGCGCAAATGTATTTGGAATACAGAAATTATTGACGAAGCTATTCCCTCACCGGATAACCAATATATTCTTCTCACTACTGTTCAAAAACCTTATTCCTATCAATTGCCTTCGGGATATTTTCCTCGATTAATTCAAGTAATTACTATAGCTGGAGATCCTGTTTATACCGTTGCAGAAGTTCCATTAATCGATCGGCTTTCAACAAAATTTGATTCCGTACGGGTTGGACGGCGTAATATTTCTTGGCGAGGAGATCAGCTCGCCACCTTGTATTGGGTTGAAGCACTAGACAATGGCGATCCGAAAGAAGAAGCCCCTTTGCGCGATCGGCTTTCTTGCCTAGCTGCCCCATTCAATACTGAACCGACAAAACTTTGGGAATCTGAATTTCGGTTCCGTCAAGTGCGTTGGGGAAATGAAAATCTCGCGCTTGTGACCGAACGCTGGTATGACGATCGGCGCAAACTAGTATGGCAAATCAATCCGAGTGAGCCGACCAATAAACCCAAATTGATTTTCGATCGTAGTCTTGACGATCATTACAATGATCCTGGCAGTCCTTGTTTGACTCCTGGTCCCTATCATTGGTCGCTATTGTATTTCACGCCCGATAATAGCGGTATTTACTATGCTGGAAAAGGTGCATCTGATGCAGGTGTTCATCCGTTTTTAGACATTCGAGATAGTCAAGATTTGGCGGAAAATCAAAAAGCACGTCGAATTTGGGAATGCCAAGATCCTTACTATTCTGGGATTTCGAGAATTCTAACCCCAGATGCTTCTCAGCTAATTTTGAGTCGTCAATCCAAAACAGAACCGAGCAATTACTTCTGGCTGAATGACCAAACTTTGACGGAAATTACCCATTACGGAGATCCCGCTCCACAATTCTCTGGCATTCAAAAAGAACTCGTTACTTATGAACGATCGGATGGAGTAAATCTTTCAGCACAGTTGTATTTACCATCCGGGTATGTTGCCGATCGGGATGGACCATTGCCGATCGTTTTTTGGGTTTATCCTGAAGAATTCAAAGATGCAAAACTGGCTGGACAAATTACGAGTTCTCATCATAGTTTTAGCCGTCCACATTTTAGTTCAATCTTGTTTCTACTGACACAGGGCTATGCTGTGTTAGATAATCCTAGTATGCCGATTGTAGGCGAAGGTGATGCAGAACCAAATGATTCTTATGTTGAACAATTAATCTCCAGCGCGAATTCAGCTATTGATTATGTCGTAAATCGTGGTGTTGCATCTCGCGATCGGATTGGCATTGGTGGTCATTCCTACGGCGCATTTACCACAGCGAATCTTTTGGCCCATACTGATTTATTCAAACTTGGTATTGCCCGTAGCGGAGCCTACAATCGAACCCTCACGCCCTTTGGCTTCCAAGGTGAACAACGGGATTTCTGGGAAGCAACGGAAACCTATATTCATATGTCACCATTCACCCATTCTGCCAAAATCAAATCACCCTTGCTACTTATTCATGGTGCAGGCGATAGTAATCCTGGAACCTATCCCGTACAAACTGAAAGACTATTTGAGGCATTAAAAGGATTGGGTGCACAGGTGCGTTATGTATCATTGCCCTTAGAAGACCATGGCTACCGATCGCGGGAAGCAGTAGGCCATGCGCTTTGGGAAATGGTTCGCTGGTGCGATTTGTATTTGAAAGCATAGAAGATATGCAGGACTATTCTCAATCTAAAAGGGCTAACACTGACTTTGGGAGAAGTTTATCTTTAAACCAAATAACCCGATCGGGAATATCCTGCATTTTTACGCCTGCTTTTTCTAAATTTAATCGCTCTGATACCGCCAAAATCAAATCTGTACGATCGGCCATTTTGACTTGATAAAACTTCTTACGTAAATACTCCGGTCGCCAATAGCCTACAATCTCGAATAGAAATGTTCGCCCATCCGGATGAACCAATCGAAAATCAGGAATCATTACACTTCCAGGAATCGGCACTAAATCTACTTCTCGTTCTAATTTCCATTCAGTTTTGGTTTTATTCCACCGATCGACAAAGCCTTCTTCTAGCATACTGTCGTAGGTTTTTCCTGGGGGATAATGGCTCACTAAACCGCAATCTGAATCTATTGTAAATCGCGTTTTACGAATCTCACCAGAATAGAAGTCTTTCATTTGTAAATCTGCGGTCAACGTCCATTTTGTGACATGTAGGAGCGCTGGAAGCATTTTAGCCAACGCCAAACCATATCGAGTTGAGGCATTGAATAGACTAGTAGGACCATCCATTGTTAGCGTAAATCCATGGTCTGCGTCGCCTTCAATATAGGTCATTAATTGAAAGAGTTTGGTATAGCGGAAAAGTAATTTATATTCACCTGGATCATTGCGGTGCGCGTCAATGCGGACATGGCTGGCTCTGTAAAAAATGCCTTGGACTTGAGAGAGATTGTATCGGTGGAGTAAGGCTTCGGGAGTCGGCGCTTTGAATTCAGTTAGAATTTGGTTGTCTGGTAAATCAGCATAAAGCCCCTGTTTGATTTGTTCGGGGAGAACTTCTTTTTCTAGTTCTTGACTAAGTTGATCAGCAATAGTTTGCAAGGTGTCGATCGTATTTTGAGAACTGGCTACAACCATTGCGGATGCAGCAAAGACCCGTTCTCGTAGCATCGGTGGTTCAAGTGGCGATACGGTTTCAAATTCACTAAATGAACTGGATAGTAAATGGGCTAATCCACGTTTAAATCGATAGTCAGTTTCCTCACCTTCGAGTTCTAGTAAATGACGATTCAATTCAGCGCGGGTACTGCCTTTGGAAAGGATGAATATATTAATCAATTCAGACGCGATCGTAACCATAGACTCATCTAATTCCACTCGCTTAGGTACAACTGTTTCACCATTCACACGATTCATTAAAAGGTCGGTGGGGAGCATAGAGTTGTCCGAGTGAGTGGATTATAATTAGGCTTCTATTGCATTGACAAGTTCTTGCTGTTTCCACAGATCTTGATAAATGCCCGATTGCTTCAATAGTTCATCATGGGACCCCGATTGGACAATGCTGCCATGGCTCATGACAAAAATACGATCGGCCATTGCGGCGGCAGAGAGTTGGTGGGATATGAATATTACTGTTTTACGATCGGTACCTTCGGATAAATTATTTAAAATCTGTGTTGCTGTTTGATTATCTAAACTGGAAAGTGCATCGTCTAAAATCAAAATTTGACTTTCGACCAACAATGCTCGAGCCAAGGCAGTGCGCTGACGTTGGCCTCCGGAAAGCGTAATTCCGCGTTCTCCCACCAACGTATCGTATTGCTGTGGAAAATTCAAAATCTCAGGATGAATTTGGGCTTCTTT
>JAYUEU010000222.1:0-8553 GCA_043739065.1 Synechococcales cyanobacterium
GGCCGAATAGTCTGGTCAGCGATTATAATTATTGACGTAAAGTAAATAATTGGCTGCTTATGGATTTCTCTAAAGTAAAGTGGTTGAAAAATATTACGCCTGGACCAGGTTGGGCGTATCAATCGACAACCGATATTCAAATGCCAGAGGCGAAGATTTTTCAGTTGTCTTGGAAGCTGAAAAGTGATCCCAGTCTTAGCGCTCCTCAAAAGGGCGATTTAATGACATTAGTACAACATGCGAGAATGACTCACATTGTTGAAGTGTTGGATAATACCGTTTACGGGAATGGTGATGAGTGGGCTTCTTATCGTGTTGTACAAGCTGTTTGGATGCCTTCTACAGATCTTGACTGGAATAGTTTACCCCACCAGAGAAAGATTTTTGGAGTTGAACATTTACCCCAAGATGGTTTTGCCCATAGTTTAGATCAGCCTGACAGAATGGAGCGATTTAACCAGTATTGGGGAGACAAAGATGGGTTGGAAGGATTCCAAAAACGTTTGGCTCACGTTATTATTGACATCCCAACCTAATTGTCGTTGTCTTCCTGAGATTTAGCTAGCGAAAATTTGGTCTAATAATTTCAGTGCAGCGGACTTTCAGAGTTGATCGCTAATTTGTATAGTGTGGCTCGTAGCCGCTGATTGGAAACGCTCGTCTTCTCATTCTAAATACTCAGAAACTCAGTTTAAAAACAAAAATCTGAGAGGCGGTCTAAATCTCTCAGATCACATCTCAGGTGAGGTTTATGGAACCACAAAAGCCAGATAGTATGAAATCCTCATTCTTAAGCGCTAAATTGTTGAATTAACCAACGACTCACAGATCTCCATCATCATCTGTGTGACTCCGCTGTAACGCCTCTTCCACAGTCCCCATTTCCAATCCTGACAACACTAGAGAAGCCTGAATTTGACGACTCCCACCATTCGCAACTTCAAATGCAATGATCTTTGCAGCCTTTACATTTACAACCCAATACTCGCCCACTCTCAGCCGTTCATACAATAAGCGCTTATCGCCCAAATCATCCATCACTCAGCGTCGTTGACGAGATTTCGATCGCTAACCTTGGCGCACCCCAAACATCAACATCAACAGGCTGATTGTTCTTGGTAGGACGTTGAACTTCAGAATCAATGTAATAGGCTAAGTCCGGCTGACTCTCACGCTCTTCAGATTTCCGAAAACTACCATTAACAAATGAGACAAATGAAAAATTCTTCATTGCGCCATAAAAACTGATCGTAGTCGCAAGTAGTCCATTATCTTGTACATGAGCCGCTCCAGTAGGCATGGTCTCAATCCTAAATCGTATTAACATTGAGCCTTGATTTGTTCTGAATTTTCAGATGCGACTAAAAACTCTTCCCTAATGAGCACCTTCTAGTTTAATCAAAGGGACTAGATGCAACATAAAATCTCGTTTCCCGATCGGAGCTTCTGCCATCCGTAAAATGTCATAGGCGGTTGTGAGATGGAAATAGAAATTTGGCATCAAAAAATCATCGACATATGAGGATCCAGATAGTTCAATATATGCCCCTAGCGCAGCATTAATACGTTTGATTTCGGAGAGCTTTGTGTCATCGATCGTGATCTTATTCAGTAAATCTTTAGTTGATAAAATATGACCACGGGCTTCCGCTAAAGATCCGACTTCAGGATTCAAATTACTTTCTAATTCTCCTAAACACCATAATGCAAAATTACGAGGTTGGTTACAGGTAAATGCAATTTGTGTACCAAAAGGAAGCATATCCGGTGCGATACGTCGCTGAAACAGAGACTCAGGGTTGTCAGCAAAATTGCTCTCTACGATGTTTAAAAGATGACTTAGGGTATCAAGTCTAGAACTGAAGATATCTTGTAACGATTTTATCCGCTGCCTTTCCATATGCTTTCCAAATAATACAACTTGAATAGATAGCCTCAGTATAAGCCACCTCTATTGTATTTCAGCCGATTCTGTCACCCAATAAAATGAGCTGGGCGGGCGGATATATTCAACGATCGAGCCTCATCAACCTCACGGCTAGCCTTCAAGGTGCAAGTCCTCAGCGCAGCTTTGTTACGCTTTCCCCTGAGAAAATTTTGGAGATGAATCCCGATCGGCTGATTTTGGTGGATACCGGAGATGGCACGGTGGAAAAAAATAAAGCCTCGCCATTTTGGAGTCAACTTAAAGCCGTTCAGACCAATCAACTCTATACATTCGATTATTATGGATTGGTTAATCCTGGGAATCTTAGCTCAATTGAGAAAACTTATCAAAAGTTGAGTTCAGAACTCTAGGCTCATTTTAGAGGCTATATCTCATGTTATCGGAAGGACTCAGCGATCGTGAACTCTGTGAGGCTCTCGGACTGGATTACCCCGCGATCGTTAGCGAAGCCAAGCGTCAAGGTATTTCAACTAATGATTTTTTAGTGCAAAAAACAGGCTATCGCTTGTGTTTCGACTTTTTTTATAGCCCGGATCCACTATTGCTTCAACCCGACTTCCCCATGATACAAACCTTTGAAATCCAAGAATAAATTTTTGTTATTGCTACTCTTTATCAATAAATCATGTTATTCTCGTTTTAGTAGCTTGCTGAGTTTTTGTCTCAATAAAGCTCCAGTGACTGAAACTGAGTTGGCGACAAGATAAAGTTTTGCGCCTGTCAATAAGATGATGCAGACCATGCTCCTAGATAGCTGTTTTCTTCTGGAGTGCATTCTACACAACAGGCGTTTTCTCATCTAATCGTTGTTTTTTGTTTCTCTCTAGATGATTGGTTTTCGATCGCTTTTAATGGTCTGCAATTAGGGCGATCGAGAATTCTTTTTTTAGTATCACTATTTTTTGAACCTGTAATTGAACGGATGAATTTGTGTCATGGCTAAAAAGATTGGACTTTTTTACGGAACTCAAACAGGCAAAACTGAAACTTCTGCGGAAGAGATTCAGGCTGCTTTTGGTGGAGATTTAGTTACTCTCAATGATATCAGCAACGCCTCTGCCAGTGATTTTGATGACTATGATTGCATCATCATTGGTTGTCCGACTTGGAACATTGGTGAATTGTCAAGTGATTGGGATGGGTTCTATGAATCTGAATTAGATGCCATGAGTTTTGCAGGTAAGAAGATTGCTTACTTTGGAACTGGAGATCAAATTGGTTATGCTGATAATTTCCAGGATGCCCTCGGAATTTTGGAGGAGAAAATCAGTAGTTTAGGTGGTCAAACTGTTGGCTTGACGTCGGTTGCTGGCTATGAACACAATGCCTCTAAAGCTCAAAAGGGCGACCAGTTTGTGGGTTTGGCATTGGATGACGATAATCAACCTGAATTGAGTGCGGAACGAATTAAAGCTTGGGTTGCTGAGCTTCGATCGGCATTTGGGATATAGGCCGATTTTACTGTTTATTTTTAACTACTATGTCACCACATCTTCCAATGTTGCCTCCCCTTCTTCCATCTGATGTTCTTAGCAATTCAATTCAGTTGTCTAACTTAGTCGTTTGGGTAAATGTGAGTCCTAGTTTAAAATCTCTTGACTCACCATTACTAAAACTTCTAAGTGAGGTGCTTCCTGTTGCTCGATGGGAATATCTTCAAACTTGGGATGAAGGGAGTTCATTGGAAACTGCGGTTGAACTTTTAGCCAGTTTTTTACAGCAGCAATCTGAACCTGTTTATTTAGGTGGCCATGGTATTAGTGGTGTGGTTGCTATGATGACAGCCGATCGCTATCCTCATTTAGTAAAAACTTTAATTTTATTAGGCACAAGCCCTCACCCAGGGATGACTTGGCACGCTTATTATTATCATCAACGATCGATATTTTCACTAGCCCAAAATCAGATTTTAACCCAGCTTGCGCAATCATTATTTGGTCCAAGTATTGGTTGTTCAGTTAAAACCTGTGTTCATCTTTTAGGTCAAGATCTAACCGCGTCTCCGTCACCTCATTCTATTGTTCAAATTGCAAAAATAGACCCTGTTGAGATAACAGTTCCATTGCTTATTTGTGCGGGTGGTCGAGATGTGGTTATGGCACCACCGGATCAAGATAAATGGAAGGAACGACTCAAACCTTGCGATCGGATCTGTGTTGTCCCGAATGGTTATCATTTCTTTCACGCCGCATATCCCGATCGAATTGCATCAGAAATTCTACACTTTTTAAGCGTTCTAGCGATCTTTAGAATGACGTAGAATCACCCAAGTAATTAAAGATGTGCCCATGAATACCGTGACCGAATTTAGGGGTAGAACCGATCGGGGTACTGAGCAATACATCGAGGCAAATTTTTGAATAGAAATTCCTATAAGTCGAGGCGAATTTTTTGAATAGAAATTCCTAAGGTCAAACTTGGGTTGCACCACTACCAACAAAAATGCTCAATACGCAACGATCGAATAAAGGCATGGTGAATATGCAAACGGCAATATTAACGATCGTATTAACTACATCAGTAGAACGATACTCTAAAAAATAGGCATAAAAATCGCTAGAAATTCATTACAAGATTCATTCAGACGAATGGGAAACATAATAATTTGGAATTAAATTCCGATCAAAACTAAGCCAGTGTAAAAAGACTGAAATATGCATTATCTATACCTCGCAGACGAAAATAGGATATAGACTCGGCGGGCATTCTGACTTAGAAATTCAAGTATTGCTACTTCAAATTTCATCACAGTTGCGGGATAGCGGCAGAGTTTGACTGCTTTTTCCCCTTGCATCTGATAGATGTGACCTAACAGAACCTAATATGATTAAAATCGCATTAGCATAAGAAACGAGAATAGATCTTATTGATTCTCACAGTCTTCAATTTCTAAGATTGCGGTGGCCAAAGTTTGATGGTGCCGTTTAGACTTCCACTTGGAAGTTGAGATGTTTTGGATTCACTTCTTCCGTCCTCATATTTCAATCCTTAATCGATTGGTCCGCATTTCCGCTAGCGATCGTTCGATCATCGGGACTAAATATAATTGAATAGATGGTGCTTTGATGACCTATGGCCTCGGTCTTAATTGGCTCACTTAAAACCGATGGCTTAGTTAATTTTTTCATATTGCTAGGAGGGTGTTATGGAATAATTAACATCCTGACATTGAGTTACATTGAGTTTTATTGTCATTGGATCTCTATGAAATCGATGCTGACCAAGATGTCATGCTTTATCTATTAATAGATAAAGAGAATACTGTCACGATCGAATCTTAAAAGAATAGTTAAGTCTTCACTAAAGGTAAAATTACTGATCTCCAGAATCTATCTTCAGTTTTCACCCTTAGGTAGCCACAGAAAATCCGGATGATTATATAGACTTTTTATGAAGATATTGTGAGTATTGCACAACATCTACGTGTAGTTACTGACTTGAAAATTAGATTCCCTTGAAAATAACTTATTGCTTTGATAGTCTAATTTTCAAATGCATCGCCTCATTCTCCTTACTCATCTAGCTATAAATATGCTTTCTTTATCTTCCCGTCCATCGAAAACGTCTCAGCGTAGCCAGATTTTGAATATCGAGATTGATAATTTATCAAATCTTGAATTGCTCTATGAGTTGAAATCTGGCTTTCTGGTGACACCTAATGTTGATCATCTAATTCAGTTGCAACATAATCGATCGTTATTTCAAGCCTATGAATCCGCAAATTATAGGGTCTGTGATAGTTCAGTGCTATTAAAGACGGCAAAATTTTTGGGATATCCTCTAAAGGAAAAGATCGCCGGATCAGACTTCTTTTCACTGTTCTGTAAATTTCATCGCAATAATGATCGAGTAAAAATCTTCTTGCTCGGCGGGGTGGATGGTGCGGCTAAAATCGCTAGAGCAAACTTAAACCGAAGACTCGATTGTGAAATTGTTATTGATACTTACGAGCCGCCTTTCGGGTTTGAATTCGATGAGACGGAATGTCAATTAATTTTGGACTATATTCGTACCTCAGGGGCAACGGTTTTAGCAGTGGGAGTCGGTTGTCCGAAGCAGGAAATTTGGATTGCCCGCTATCGATCGGCATTACCCTCGATTCAATTGTTCATGGCGATCGGCGCAACGATTAACTTTGAGGCCGGTATGGTGCGACGTGCTCCACAATGGGTGCAAGATCTGAGCTGTGAGTGGCTCTATCGTTTACTGTCAGAGCCGAGAAGACTGTGGCGACGCTATTTAGTTGAGGATATGAGATTCTTCTGGTTGATTTCTAAACAGTTTCTTCGCCGTTACAATTCTCCGTTTAATTAACCTAGTTAACTAATAGTTCAACATGATGAATTCCCCAAATCTAGTCCCTTTAGTTTCTATTATTATCCCTGTCTTTAATGCTGAAAGATTTATTGCTAGAACCCTACAATCAGCGCTGAACCAAATCTATCCCAATATAGAAATTATTATTGTGGATGATGGTTCGACGGATAATAGTATGGAAGTCTGTCGATCGTTCCATTCATCAAAAATTCGGATTATTCGACAAAAAAACATGGGTCTTCCAGGTGCTCGAAATACGGGGATTCGTTATTCATTAGGAGACTATGTTTCCTTTCTAGATAGTGATGATCTTTGGGAATCCACTAAATTAACCCGTCATATTACTCATTTACAGGCTTCTCCGCAGGTTGGAATCAGCTTTAGTTACTCGGCATTCATTGATGAATCGGATACCCTACTTGGTCTCTACCAACAGCCAAAACGCCTTACTAATATTACGCCTGACTATATTCTGTGTCGTAATCCTGTGGGGAATGGTTCAGCCGCAGTCATTCGTCGCGAGGTTCTAGAACATGTAAGGCAATCTTCCGATCGTGAATTTAGCGATCCCAAAGAACAAACGTTTTTCGATGAGCAATTGCCCCAGGAAAATGCTGATGCTAGTGATGTCGAATTCTGGACCCGCGTTTCGATTCAAACCATTTGGAAAATTGAAGGGATTCCGGAGGTTTTAACCTACTATCGTCTAACCCGGACTGGATTATCAGCAAATGTCCTAAATCAAGTAGCGGCATTGCAGGGTGTACTCGATCGGACTCGTCGTTATGCCCCGGAAATCGTAGAGGGTTGTGAGCGGACAGCTAGAGCTTATCATCTACGCTATGCAGCACGGCGTATGGTGACGTTACGTAATTCTGATCAATCCCTTCAACTCATGGCCAACTCATTGCGATCGGATTGGAAAATCCTACTGGCTGAACCTCGACGTACTCTATTGACGCTTGGGGCAGTTTGTACAATTCAGATTTTGCCACGACGGGCCTATGAAGTTCTAGAGCAATTCATTTTTACTAAATTGATTGCGTCCCGTCAGCCTCGCTTGGTTCTGACACAATCGAAGCCTGTGAAAACACCTTTGCCCACGACTTCGATATAAGGAAAGAATTAGATTATGACTCCTTTTTTAAAAAATATCGGTTGGCTCAGTGCTGCTGAGTTTTTAAGCCGGATAATGCGGCTCGGAACGACAGTGGTGGTAGCGCGATCGCTCTCAGCACAAGAGTATGGTACAGCGGCAATAGTCATGGTGTTATCTGAGTTTATGGTGGCATTTTCGATGCGATCGGGAATGGGCAATAAACTGATTCAAGCGCCCACAGATCGACTCAATGAGTTCTGCCAAACTATTTACTCCATGGGCTGGCTGAGTACCATTATTCTTGCTTTGACTCAAATTTGTCTCTCGATTCCTCTATCGATCTTCTATCACAATCCCCAAATTATTGGCTTAAATGCAGTCATGACCCTGTGTCTGTTGTTTAATCCGCTGTATCATGTTCACTGTGCGCTGACCTACCGTGAGAATGATCTTCGCACTATTGCCCTCTGTAATTTTCTACAGTCGATTGTATCTAATGCAGTGACTATTCTCTTCGTCTTCTTAGGATGGGGAGTTTGGGCCTTGATTCTCCCATTAGTTCTAGCTGCTCCGATTTGGTGGTGGGTGATGTGGTCGAACCAGGAGTGGCGACCTAATTGGCGTTTGAATTTCAGCGCTTGGCGTGATGTTCTTCCCTTTGCATTGAATCTTTTAGGGATTGATTTGCTTGGACGGTTGCGAGGGAATGTCGATTATCTTGCGATCGGTGCGGTGTTGGGTCCAGAAGCCCTAGGTCTCTATTATTTTGCATTTAATGCTGGACTGGGCCTAAGTACGGGTATGCTTCAATCGGTCAGTGGTGCCCTCTATCCTCATCTCAGCGCTTGTGGCAGCGATCGGAGTAAGCTCATGCATTACTATTTCAAGAGTTTGCAGGACATTAGTAAAACGATCGTTCCCTTGATTTTGATTCAAAGTGTTTTGGCTCCTATTTATGTTCCGATAATTTTTGGTCCTAAATGGGTTGTAGCAATTCCTATGGTAGTTTTAATCTGTTTGTCAGCAGTGCCGCGCCCTTTTGCCGATGCGACATCATTGCTCTTGCAGTCCAGTCAGAATACTGCGATTGATTTGAAGTGGAATCTGATCTTTACTGTATTCTTTTCAGTTTCTGTAACGATTGCAGTTCAATTTGGGATACTGTCCGTGGCGATCGCGGTCTTCATGA
>JAYUEU010000223.1:0-5007 GCA_043739065.1 Synechococcales cyanobacterium
CGATGCGAATTTTGACGCGCTGTCCATCAAAATCACTTCTATTCAAATCAGACGTTTCCTGCGCCCGCAATCCATGCCGTAAAATTGACAACAATGCCATATTGCGTTCCGGCAAACTACTCTCCATTGCTGCATTAAAAATAGCCGACACTTGTTCATCCGTTAAATGATTGGCCTCGGGTTCTTGCAATTTTGGTAAATGGACATCATGGCTGGGGTCACGATCGATATAGCCCGATCGTGTCATCCAACCCAAAAAATTCTTCAAGGTTTGCAATATTCGTTTAGCCGAGGCATCAGACAACAATCGCACTCCCGTATCATCAACCCGAAGTAAGAACGTTTTAAACTGAGTCACCTGCCGAGGCGTAATCCTATTCCAAGGTTGATCTATCCACGCAACAAATCGCAAAAGATCATCTTGGTACGCTTTTCTAGTATTTATCGCAAGCGATCGCGCATCCAAAAACTCCTCAATCCTCAGTCGGCGAATTTCTGCCAAATCTGACGGTCCTAACTGCTTGCTGGAAAAAGCAATGAGCTGAGGTTCAGGGATGCTTGAGATTTTTGGCATGACAAAGCTTTCAACCAGAACTGACTATAGTGATAAATAGTTTAACCTCTGCACGAGCCAGATAAATACGGTTGCAATATTATATTTTTCTCAGAATATAAGACAACTTTCAACCTGTCCCCAAACGTCCTATTCTTACATGTAGCCTTTTGGAAACGGGAAGAAAATCCGATCGCCACTTATGCAATTCAGTAAAATTTTGATTGCCAACCGAGGGGAAATTGCCCTTCGGATAATTCGCACCTGTGAAGAGATGGGAATCGCAACGGTGGCGGTCCATTCCACGATCGATCGAAACTCGCTGCATGTCCAACTTGCGGACGAAGCCGTATGCATTGGCGAACCTGCCAGCGCAAAAAGCTATCTGAATATTCCTAATATTATTGCAGCGGCCCTAACCCGAGGCGCAACGGCTATCCATCCCGGCTACGGATTTTTAGCGGAAAATGCTCGATTTGCGGAAATCTGCGCTGATCACAAAATTGAATTCATCGGTCCTGCACCCGAATCAATTCGATCCATGGGCGACAAAGCTACGGCAAAAAAAACGATGCTCCGGGTTGGAGTGCCAACGGTTCCAGGTAGTAAAGGACTGATTTCCAGTGAAGAAGAAGCGCGGGAAATTGCGGCAGCGATCGGCTATCCGGTGATGGTGAAGGCCACAGCGGGCGGCGGCGGGCGGGGGATGCGTTTTGTCCAGAATGAAACCGACCTCAGTAAAGCTTTAGCCGCCGCACAAGGGGAAGCCGAAGCCGCCTTTGGGAATGGTGGAGTCTATATTGAAAAGTTTGTTCAAAATCCTCGCCATATCGAGTTCCAGATCTTGGCGGACAAACACGGCAACGTCATCCATCTAGGCGAACGCGAATGCTCCATCCAGCGTCGTCACCAAAAACTGCTCGAAGAAGCCCCAAGCTCAGCCCTGACTCCTGAACTCCGGGAAAAAATGGGTCATGCAGCGGTGCTAGCGGCCAAATCGATTAACTATGTCGGTGCGGGCACGGTGGAGTTTTTACTGGACGATCGGGGGGATTTCTATTTCATGGAAATGAACACGCGGATCCAGGTTGAACATCCGATTACGGAGATGATTACCGGAGTGGATTTGATTGCAGAACAAATTCGGATTGCCCAAGGCGATCGGTTGACTCTCACCCAAGATCAAGTGCAACTGAATGGTCATGCGATCGAATGTCGGATTAATGCCGAGGATCCTGATTTTAATTTCCGCCCAAGTCCTGGCAAAATCAGCGGCTATCTTCCAGCTAGTGGTCCGGGAGTGCGGATGGATTCCCACGTCTATACAGATTATGAAATTCCGCCTTACTATGATTCTCTGATTGGCAAACTCATTGTCTGGGGGCGCGATCGGGATTCAGCGATTCGGCGAATGAAGCGAGCGCTACGAGAATGTGCGGTGACGGGATTGCCCACAACAATTGGCTTTCATCAAAAAATTCTGGATACACCGGAGTTTATTCGCGGTGAAATTTATACCAATTTTGTCGATAAAGTCATGTTTAAAAAACCAAATGCGTAGGGGTGAAGCATGTCTTGGCTTAATTTAGTTTCATTCGCTGGAATTTTCATATTATGCGGTGTGGCATGGTTGGGGTCTGAAAGCCGTAAGACCATGCCGTGGAAGGTGATTCTCTGGGGAATTACGCTTCAGTTGGCGTTGGGTTTGTTGGTGTTTCGGGTTCCGGTAACACGGGAAATATTGCGAATTTTAAGTAGTAATATCAATTCAATTCTCGACGCGACGGAAGCGGGCGCACGATTTGTCTTTGGTGATTTATTGGTGCCCAATTCGGCGGTTGCTCCGGGTCCAGTCGGCGTTGGGCGTTGGTTGTCTCGGGCGTTGACTCCCGCCTATATTCCAGTGTCGGGCGATCGGCTCAGTCCTGACAATATCAATTTGGGTTATATTCTGGCGTTTCGCGCATTGCCGTCTGTTGTATTCTTTTCAGCCTTGATGGCGCTGTTATATAACCTGAAATTGATTCAACCCATTGTAAAAGTTTTTGCGAAGGTTTTTTATAAACTCATGGGCTTGAGCGGTGCAGAATCCTTGAGTGGCGCGGCGAATATTTTTGTAGGGATTGAATCGGCGTTAGTAGTGCGGCCTTTTTTGGCAGAGATGACTCGCAGTGAACTTTGTGCGGTGTTGACGGCTTGTTATGGCAGCATTGCTTCAACGGTCCTTGCATTGTATGCAAATCTATTGCGTCCAACGTTTCCTAATATTGTGGGTCATTTGGTTTCAGCGTCATTAATGGCAATTCCGGCTTGCTTTGTAATATCAAAAATTTTGGTTCCCGAAACTTCGATCGCAAAGACTGCGGGTGGATTGCCCGAGGATTTGACCGATGATGGCATGAACCCGATGGAAAGCGTGATTACGGGCGCTTGGGATGGTGTGAAGTTGGCGGTTTCGATCGCATCTTTACTGATTGCAGTATTAGGACTAGTCGCATTAGTTAATCTATTCTTTGGAAATTTAGCAGCTCTGGGACAAAGCACTAATCCAAATTTGGCCCGAGTGGGCAATGTATTCCAGGTGATTACGGTTCAAAATATTTTGGGTGCGCTATGTTTGCCTATTGTGGCGGTGACAGGGGTTTCAGATAAATGGCCGGAACTCTGGCAATCCTCGATATTAGTTGGGCGGAGATTACTTGAAACGGAGGTTCCGGCTTATTTGGAATTAGCAAAACTTTCACAACAGGGCGTGATTGGCGATCGGGCCTTGGTGATTGTGAGTTATATTCTTTGCGGATTTGCTCATATTCCAGCCGTTGGTATCTTTGTCGGTGGGTTTGTCAGTTTGATTCCAACTCGTCGAAAAGATTTGACCGAATTGGGTTGGAAAGCGCTTTGGGCCGCTAGTCTAGCAACGGCGATGATTGGTTGTGTGGCGGGAGTATTTTTCTCGGGAGATGCGGCGATCGTGGGGAGATGAGAATTGAGACTATTGAACTGTGAGTTTGAGAGGCGATATGAGAATTAGAATGCGGGCGTTATTTGGATTTATTTTTATATTGAGTGCAGTTGTATTGATTGCATTGAATGGAATGTGGCAAGGAGCGATCGCGCAAAATGCTGTTCCATCTGCGTCACCTACTGCGAAGCCGGGACTTGTCGTACCAACGTTACCCAGCCCATCACCTAGCGCCAGTCTAGATCCTAATACTCCTGTGATTGGGTCGCCCATTGATCCGATTCCAGGATCCCGTACCGATCCACCTAAACCTACGCCATCTGTTACCCCTAGCACATTGCCTACGCCTGTGCCGCCGTTGATGCCGTCGTTGATTATTCCAAATACTGCACCGCCCTTGCCGATCGCGGGTAAACATACTGATCCGGCGAAACGATTTGAGATTGGATTGCTTCAGGGATATCAGGTGACACCACTCGGAGATTCGGTATTAATTGAGTCTCCCGATGGACGATTGGCTTACACGGTGTTGTCGCAAACGGCGGGACAATTAGGATTGCTGTCGGGTTCGGTGACCTTAGATAATTTGGCGCAGATTGCACGGAATGCATTACAGCGCGGCGAAGGGTTTCAATCGGAGGCACCTCAATCTATTGTGAATGGGATTCAAATGAATTGGACGGGGCAATTGACAATAGGCGGAAAAACTCAACCTGTGAAAGGTATTATTATGGCGAAACCTGGAAATAATAGTGTTTTGCTATTAATAATTGCCGCAACAGAAGCGGGGGCTACTGATTTACCGGGTGCGATCGCGGCCTTGGGAGAGAGTTTGCAGGGATTGTAAGCGATCGGCCTAGTTCTCTGGGCCTAAATTAAGGATTAATTGCTGTTTTCACCCAAGTATCATCTACCTGTCGCTTATAGTCCGTCCGATTTTGTGGATCGCCCCGTAGCTCTAGGTGATCCACCGTTTGCGGATCCATCAACAATACACAAAATTCAGGTAAGACCTCGGTCTCGCTCGGCAACTCCATTTGAAATGGCGCATCCAAATTCCGATCGGCTCCTGGATCTGCCCAAGAAAATTGTGCTCGCGCCGCCAACGATAAATCTTGCCAGGTCTGCGATCGGAGCGCTTGTAACTCTTTGTCATCGGTATGCAACGAGACTAGCATCAGCCGTCCATGTAACCGAAATTGCTCCCGAGTCTTAGGAAAATACCAACACACTTCGGCCCAAGGTTGCTCATAAAGATCTGAAATCTTCTGACTGCGAAAATCGGTAATAAACTTCAACTGATTTGTCTCTTCCCAAAAACCGCGAAACACGATGGTCCGGTTTGCCGGGTGTCCATCAGGCCGCACCGTCGCCAGTTGCACAAATTTACAGTAGGCCAACGATCGGTTTCGGTAAAGGGCATGGGCAATGGACGATCGCCAAGGAGCGAGAGGCATAGGGTCTTCTCCTGAAGGGTTTTCGAGTAGCATGG
>JAYUEU010000224.1:0-5384 GCA_043739065.1 Synechococcales cyanobacterium
GAGGGCATTTCGCGGTTCTCGACATTACCCGCAGCGCAACGAGTATCCGGTGGCACTTCACAGTTTGGTTTAGCTTCGGCGGCTGGATTGATCTACAACATTTCTGACAAGATTGACTTGCGGGCATTGTATGGAACGTTGACGGCCAATCTGACAAACAATACAGGATTTCCTGGTACGCCACTGGGAGCTGGACTTTTTAATGGTAGCTACATTGCTGCCGCACAACTTACCGTAAAGCCGACGAAGGCACTAGATATCGGCATTAATTATGCCTATAGTTATCACCAACTCAATATTCTGGGTGCGGGTCTCGGATCGTCCGATATTGATGCAGTCAAAATCCCCGGTCCTGGAAGTTTGACAACACCCATTAAGCTCAATACTGTTGGAGTTTCTGCGGCCTATCGGTTGAATCCTAGCGTGACATTGGCAGCTTCCTATACCCAAGTGTTTGCTAATCTACTCGGGGTGACTGCCGGAACGGATTTTAATAGCTGGTTAGTGGGAGTCCATCTTAAAGATGTGCTTAAGAAAGGCAATACGGCTGGCATTATCTTTGGACAGCCGTTGTCTCGTAGTTCTGTGAGTGGGTTGGCGCTCAGTCTAGAAAATGCAACGCCCTACCAATTGGAAGGCTATCTCAATTATCGATTGAATGACAAAATCAGTATCACGCCAGGTATGTTCGTGATTTTCAATCCTGAAGGATCGACTTCAAATCGTACAGCGATCGTTCCTGTCATCCGTACAACGTTCTCATTCTAGGGTTGTCAATACAGTACTGCTGTAGAAAACTTTAAAACTATCAGTCAATTGGGAGTATTGCGCTTTCAATTGGCTGATGAGAATCAATGAGATTTGGCATCGACTGTTTTTTGTCAATGCGTAAGTCCCATATTATGGCAATTCCAAATTCAGAAATCTTAGAGTCTGATGGACTCAATATTAAAAAACGATCGCGATCGGCCCTCGAATTGAATTAAGCAGGACGATCGAGTTGAACATAAGCTCCGTATGAAGCTCCCTTTTTGCGGTGCGATCGGAGTAATGTTTTAGCCGAATCGTATCGCTGACAACTTCTAAGAGCATTTTGGGTCAATCGTTCATAAAAAATTTATCATTTTCAGAGAAAATAATTTGTGTAGTCCATAAAATCAGGATAAGTTATCAACCATGAGAGGAGATACACGCAATCTATCTGGGTATCTGCCTAAATTAGGGAGATGTACGGAATCCATCTGGGTATCTGCCCAAATCAGAGTGTTATGCGGAAAGTGTCGGGGTATCTATCCAAATCAGGATGATATTTAGAGTGTTTCTGTATATTAAATAGTTAGATGTACAGCCCTCTTTAATTTGAGAGCCTGAAATGCTAATGTTAATCTCTTGATAGGGAGAGACAATTTTATGACTGAGGCAGTAAATGACTCTGAACAATTTGTATACAATATATGCTCAAAGTCATTTCTATCGTTATGGAGTTACATTAACCCTCAAGGAAAAACTCCAGGCAAAGAGTTATGTGATGTATTAGTAGTATGTGATCCTCACGTAATTGTAATAAGTGTTAAAGACATTCAACTTAAAAATACAGATAATCCAAGCGTTGATTGGAACCGCTGGAAACGAAAAGCTATTGAGGATTCAATAAAGCAGATTAAAGGTGCTATCCGATGGCTTGATCAATCAGAGTATGTTGTTCAGAAAGATGGATCTCAGGGGTTAAAGCTGCCATTAGCCAGTGAAAGAATATATCACCGAGTGGCAGTTGCTTTTGGTGGTAAAAGAGAAGTTCCCATCACTTCTCCTGCTGAGGATGATGAGTTTTACCATATCTTAGATGAACAATCAGTTTTTCTGCTTCTTCGTCATTTAGATACCATAAGTGATTTTGTCAATTACTTAATTGACAAAGAGGCGTTTCTGTCTAACACCTCAATTATCATCAATGGTGGTGAGGAAAACCTGCTTGCAATTTACTTGCATAATGGTCACCAGTTCCCCTTAGAAGCAGACATGATGATCCTTGAAGATGATCTTTGGGAAGGAATAAGCAACAAACCTGAGTTCAAAGCAAAATTGCAGAGAGACAGTGAAAGTTACGTCTGGGATCGATTGATTGAAGTCTTGTGTCAAGGTGGATTTGACTCGGAGAACTGGCTCGATCTAGATATGTCTGAGTCTGAACTAGCCATTCGTGTTCTTGTTAAAGAAAATCGGTTTTCAAGGAGGATGCTAGGTAGTGCTTTCAAAGATTTTTTTGAACTCAGCAAGATGGGGCGAGTAAGTTCGCGGTGCGTGCAATCGATGAGCGGCATTGGATACGTTTTCTTTGCTTATGACAGTGACAGCACACTTGAAGAACGAAAAAGTGAGCTTCTCGCTAGATGTTTTGCTTCCCTTTGTCACTTCCATGAGTGTTTTACAGTGATTGGTGTTGGTTTAAATGTTCCAGGACAGAAACCAAGAGATGGGTATTCAAGGGATTTAATCTTGTTACAGTCACCAAACAATCAATGGTCAGAGGAGGATTTAAGGCAAGCGAAATACTGTAGAGATGAACTAGGCTTTTTCAAGAGGCCTAATAAAACGCATATTCACGAAGATGAGTATCCCGTACTAGAGAATACTGATGACATTTAACAACCGCGCTGCATCGGGACTTCTTAGCATAATCGTCGGGGTGCAAAGGTTGTCTGAGTACGGTGATTGCGAACGTTATGTGGCAGAAATTCAAAAATTTCAGAGCTTGAACCCCGTTCCGAAGTTGGAATTACTGCATCTGTTTAGGTAATGGCATCAACTCGGCTTACAATTGGTACAAGTGAATTATCGCGTTAATTTTCCTATGCCAATTGAGAAGCCGCTCGGTTCCATCACACAAGGATCCCTCAGCAAAGGACTTGAGGTCCGACTCCATGCCGATGTTTCCGTCGAGGAAATGCGTGTGGGCAAGTTTTTGGTGGTTCACGGAACCCGATCGCGATTCTTTTGTATGCTGACGGACGTGGCGCTTGGTACGGGAAGCCAGCGTATTTTGTCCAATCCACCGGACCCGACCGATAGCTTTTTACAGGAAGTTTTGGCTGGAACCGGAACTTATGGAACGATCGAACTCTCACCAATGCTGATGATCACAGACGATCCCAGCAAACGTCAACTCGAAGCGGCGATCGAAACCACCAAATCAAAAACCACTAAAAAAGCTAAAGGACTGGCCTCCTATCAAGCCAATACAAACGCCGATATTGAATTACTGCCCGTCAAAACAATTCCCAGCCATTTTAGTCAAGTCTACGATGCTAGCGAACGTGACTTTCGGGCCGTCTTTGGATGGGAAGACGATCCATTGCGACGAAATTTTGCGATCGGCGAACCCATAGACATGCCAGTTCCCGTATGTATTGATCTCGATCGATTCGTAGAACGAAGTAACGGTGTCTTTGGTAAATCAGGAACCGGGAAATCATTTCTAACAAGATTGTTACTGGCTGGAGTGGTTAAAAAACAAGCTGCCGTCAATTTAATTTTTGATATGCACTCCGAGTATGGCTGGGAAGCGACGAAAGAAGGAAAAAGCTTCAGTACCGTCAAAGGCTTAGCGCAATTGTTTCCTGGAAAAGTAGAGATTTTCACTCTAGATGTCGAATCGACCCGGCGGCGCGGTGTGGGAAATGCTCAAGAGTTTTATATTGGATACGAACAAGTTGAAGTCGAAGATTTAGCATTGGTGCGCGGACAACTGAACTTATCGGAAACGAGTTTGGAAAATGCAGTGATTTTGCGTAATGAATTTGGTAAGGGCTGGATCTCGCGATTAATGTCTATGGGCAATGAAGAAATTCAAGAATTTTGTGAAGTAAAGATGGGAAATAAATCCTCCATCATGGCCCTTCAGCGCAAATTGATCCGACTTGAAGACTTGAAATATCTACGGCAGACCTGTCCGCACAACTATCTGAATCAAGTCCTCGAATGTATCGAATCGGGTAAACACGTTGTGATTGAATTCGGCTCACAATCGAATCTCTTGTCCTATATGCTCGCGACTAATATCATTTCACGCCGAATTCATGCCGCCTATGTCCGAAAAGCCGAGTATTTTCTACAAACCAAAAACATTCTCGATCGGCCTCGTCAGCTCATGATTACCATTGAAGAAGCCCATCGATTCTTAGACCCAGCGACCGTCGGGGAGACAATCTTTGGAACGATCGCCCGTGAAATGCGGAAGTTCTTTGTCACATTGCTAGTTGTCGATCAACGACCTTCGGGTATTGACAATGAGGTAATGTCACAAATTGGCACCCGAATTACGGCCTTATTAAATGACGAGAAAGACATTGAAGCTATTTTCACAGGAGTTTCCGGCGGTCAAGCGCTCCGATCGGTCTTAGCCAAACTCGACTCAAAACAACAAGCATTAATTTTGGGTCATGCTGTCCCCATGCCCGTTGTAATTAAGACCCGCGCCTACGATGAGAAATTTTATGGTGAAATTGGCGACACGGATTGGTCCACCGTTGAACACAATCAACTTCTAGTCGCAGCAGCAGCAGCCAAGACAGATTTAGGATTTTAGATTTAAGACTTCAGATTGCACGACAGATAACAACACTGCGAACCCGATCGTAGAATTTTTTCATGGGAACTTTTTGGCGCTCCATAACGTGATCTAGTCAAGACCAAAATAATATGTTACACTGTAGCACGTTCATATGTTCTACTTTCTCGATCGTAGTTCTGATCATAATTCAACTCCCACTGCGAAATCGTCACCTCAGCTACACAGATGTGAAACACGCCTCCTTTATTTTAAGGTAGCAGCTCTAAATCCACTACTTCACGCAACCACAGGTGTCACCCCATGACCCATCCTCTACCGCCCATTACCCGAACTTTACTCTCCCAAGAATTCGTTTTATGATAAATCCATACTCGAAATGACTTCGAGATAACCCATCTAGAGTTTTCATTCATTAAATTTTCAGGCCACTGACTATTCGGGTTCAATTCCGCGTTTTTACGCCTTTATTAAGCACTGGAGTCTTGCCACTATGAGCACTGCAACCCAAAAGAAAGCCAAGAGTAAAGTCTCCACTTCAACCCCAGCTCCGGCCTACACAGCGGATATGGTTCGGACCTACCTCCACGAAATTGGTCGGGTGCCCATGCTTACCCATGAGCAGGAAATCATCTACGGCAAACAAGTGCAGCAGATGATGACGTTCTTGGAAACCCGTGAAGCCTTGGCCAAAACCAAAGGAACTCCCGTTACCGATGCAGAATTAGCCGTTCATCTTGGACTGCCTGAAGAAGAGTTGAAAGCGAATCTAAAACGGGGTCGTCGGGCGAAACAGCGGATGATTGAAGCCAATCTT
>JAYUEU010000225.1:0-4220 GCA_043739065.1 Synechococcales cyanobacterium
GCAAAATTATAAAAATGAGCGCTCCATATATCTAAATTCAGTCCGCGATCGCATTGAGTCTACCTGGCAAAAGTGGGAAATGACTCATTTGGACATAGCCGCGATCGAGCAATTGAACTCAATGGGGGTAAAGGAAGCTCTAAGGCAACGAACCGATCGTGATTTAGATCCTCCCCTATCGAGCACAAAGCATTATCTGCGTGAGGAGATGACTCTCGAGGGATACCAACTACTCTTGGCGATCGGCTCTTTAGATGGATTAGTCGAAGCCAGTCGTCTTTCGCGAATTGTGGGTGGTGCTAGTAATGAGATTCACAGCACATTAGTACGAGTGTTGCTAGAGGAATACGGGAACGGTCGTTTGGCACGCAAGCATTCGACATTCTTTGCTCAAATGATGGCAGAGTTAAACTTAAATACACAGCCAGAGGGCTATTTTGATATCGTTCCTTGGGAAGTTTTAGCTAGTATCAATCACAACTTTTTACTCACAGAACGTAAACGCTATTTTTTACGTTATAACGGCGGGCTAACTTACTTTGAAATTGCTGGGCCTTCTATTTATAGTGACTATATGCTTGCCGCTAGTCGTTTAGGACTTTCGGAGGCAGCAATGAGCTATTGGGAACTGCATATTCGTGAAGATGAACGTCATGGTCAATGGATGCTAACTGATGTGGCCTTCCCCTTAGTCGATCGGTATCCGAACGAGGCTTGGGAATTGGTTTTAGGCTATGACCAAGAGAAATTTATGGGCGATCGTGCGTCCAAAACTGTTATTGATCTAATTCAAAAAGCTAATTCAAAAAGCTAGTTCAATTCTAAGAGGAAATCTATGATCGTTAATTTGAGTAAAGATGGCTGGGATATCATTTACCATCGTGCCCATGCCTTACTCGCAGCACAACTTGCAGGACAATGGCAACGAGCCAACGCACCCCTTCGCCTTTATGAAACGATCGCAGCAATCTCTCACCATGATGATCTAGAAAAAGAGTGGAAAGGTAATCATCTAACCGAAGTCGGTGCGCCTCTAGATTTCACCTTGGGCGAAGGGTCAGAAACAGTCCCAGACTGCTTAAAAAAACATATTGAAGAATCGCTTTATCGTAGCCGCTGGGTTGCTTTGCTAACTTCTATGCATATTTGCTTTCTGAGCCAAAACAAAGGACAAGTTTCTCAAGAGTGGAAGGATTTTCTAGACGAACAGGTTAAGAACCAAGCGACTTGGCGACAGCAACTCGGCGTATCTAAAGAAGAGGCAGAACGCAGTTATCAGTTTATGCAATGGTGCGATCGGTTCTCCTTGATTTTGACACAGCAACAAATACCAGAGGATGGTCGCGCCTTGGAAATTACCCATGGTATCGATAATCAACGTTATGATTTGCGCTGTTTAGAAGATGGAGATTTAACCGTAGAACCTTGGCCGTTTGAAGACGACAAGTTCACCGTTAATATCGAATCAGTCCATCTATCAGAATTAAAATTCGACAGCAATGATGCCCTAACTAAAGCCTTAAAAGAGGCAGAGATTGTCAATCTAGAATGGAATTTCACGAAACAACTCACTAAATAGGAACACCAAGTAGGAATCCCCATGAATAAGTCTTTGCTAATTTCCAAGCCGATCGTTAGCAGCCTGCTATTAAATGATAATTCTCAGGATATATTTATATGCCCTGAAGAATCTCAGTTCTATTCGCAGTGTCTAGATAGAATGGTTTTTAATCATTGTCAGAATTTTACTTCTATTGTAGAGTTTGGGGCAGGGGACGGTAGCCCAGTTATCAACAGTCTACTCAAGAGCCAGTTTAATGGCCTAATTAACGGTTATGAACTTAATCCTACCGCTTGCTATATTGCACAAAATATTATTAACCGCCAGAATCTTCAAAATAAGTACGTAATTCACAATGAGAACTTCTTTTATAGTCCTTCAGCAGATTATGTAATTGCAAATCCTCCCTATATTCCAGCAATGGATGACGATATTTATATGCCTGCGTTATATGGCGGTAGGGATGGGGCGGATATTACAAAACAGCTCTTAACTAGAGGTACACCAAATGCAATGCTCATGATTTCTGCCTATTCTGATCCAATTGGTACGATCGAATACGCGATCGATCACGGGTATCAGGTAGAAGATTTTATGACTTCTCCTATGCATTTTGGATATTACAGTTCTGAGCCTAAGGTACAGCAGCAAATCATTGAGCTGCGTAATCAGCATAAAGCCTTCTATTCTAGAAACATTTACATTCTTGCAGGTGTTCTATTCAAAAAAAGCCATATCGCTAAGCAAGATTTGTCAGCCGAACTGATTAAAGTAATGACTACATTATAAATTTGAAATTAGAATTGATTTACCTGTTATTACTCAGGATCACACTATGAGTTTGTCACTACAAGATAGTGCCCCACCGACTTCTAAAATGCTCAACAGTTCAGAAATTGGGATGAACGGTCTAGTTATTGCGCTGATCATTATCTTAACGTGGGCAATTAGTCTAGGACTGCTATTAACGGTAGTGAATATATCGCAAATATCATTCCCGTGGAAAGCGATCGCTTTACTGTGGCAAACTTTTCTCTACACTGGACTATTTATTACAGCTCACGATGCTATGCATGGCGTAGTCCTGCCAAAACAGGCAAAAATCAATACGGCAATCGGCTCTTTTGCGTTACTAGCCTATGGTTTATTTTCTTATACACAACTTTTAGAAGCTCATTTAAATCATCATCGTTATCCAGCCAGCAACTTAGATCCGGATTTTCATGATAGTAACTCTACAGGGGCGATCGGTTGGTATTTTTGTTTTATGCAGCGATATTGGAGTTGGTGGCGATTTTTGGGTCTAGTGATCATCTTCTGCATTCTGCATAGTTTATTTCATATCCCCCAGATTAATCTGATTCTATTTTGGATTCTTCCTTCATTGATGAGTTCAATACAACTTTTCTATTTTGGGACTTTTTTGCCACATCGAAAACCAGATGCAGGATACGCCGATTCCTTTCGTACTCAGAGTACCTACTTTCCTTTATTTTGGTCATTTCTCACCTGTTATCACTTTGGCTATCATCACGAACATCATCAGTATCCAAATCTAGCTTGGTGGCAATTGCCCAAGGCCATTTAGGAACGAGGATTTTATAAGATCGCGATTTCCTCGCAGGCCACATGAATAAATTGCGCTCTAGAAACAAAAGTCCCTCCAAGACTAAAAAAACATCTCTTTTCTGAGCTGCAGAGCTGCTATCCTCTACTAGCCCTCAATTTATTCGCAGTTATTCGCGGGGGATCTATTCGCAGGAGATCTATAGGCGTAGGCTTAAATTTCAAGGATCCAAGTAAAATTGAACGTCGTCCCCATGCCGAGCTGAGATTCGAGCTTAATTTGGCCACCCTGAGTTTCGACGATTTTCTTGACGATCGATAGCCCGATTCCAGAAGCATTTTTATCGCCTCCCGCCACTGTTTTAAAAATTTCAAATACTTTTGTTTGGTTTTCTGGGGCAATACCACGACCATCATCTATCACACTAAATTCCCACATCTCAGCATTAGGCTGAACCAAGACTTGGATTTTGCCGTCTGAACGATCGTGATGTTTATACGCATTGCCAATCAAATTTGTTAAAACTTGACTTAATAAGACGCGATTCGTCCTAATTGGGGGTAGCTCGGCGGGTAGCTTAACGGTAAAACTGTCGGGAATACTCAACAAATCGACGATGTCGGCAAGAAGCTGTTCGACACTAAACGTTTCCAAATTTGCGGCTGTACTTCCCACACGAGCATATTCTAGTAAATCATCGACAAGATCACCCATCCGAGCGACCCGCGATCGCATCAAGTCTAGATTTGCGAGAATCTCGGGATCGACCGTTGAGGGTAAATCATCACTAATCCAGGTCGCAAGATTGGAAATTCCGCGCAACGGAGCTTTTAAATCGTGAGAAACTATATAGGAGAAGCGATTTAACTCTTGATTACGAAGTTCAACCATGGCGCTAGTCTCAATAAGTTGCTCCGCTTGGGTTTGGAGGGAAATTTCTGCGTGTTTACGGTAAGTAATATCCTCGATCGACGCAATAAAATAGAGCGGAGCACCTGAAGCATCGCGTCGGAGCATTCCCTTCACGTTAACCCAGACGATATGACCGAGTTTATGAATATACCGTTTATCTAAGTCGATCAACTGAATTTC
>JAYUEU010000226.1:0-7478 GCA_043739065.1 Synechococcales cyanobacterium
TTTGAAATGATTTTTGCCAATCTTATTTCCGATAAAGTCTAATTCATAGTTTGATAGTTCAAAAAAATAGAGCTAACTCCGAAGAGTCAGCCCTAATTAGTCTAGAAATCACCCTGGTCGAACCCATCGCCTTCTTCTTTCCAGTCAATGATTTTGAAATCCTCAACCACTAGAATCGGATCTGGGAATTTAATCGTGCCTTGTTCGCCATTGATTTCGACAACGCGATCGTAACTGCGGAACTCTATGCGACCATTGATGAGAATGCGATTGCCTTTACCCATGTATTGACCGATCGCTTTCCCGCGTCCATTCCAGGCTTCACAGCGAAACCAAGTGACTTTCTCAATTTTGTCACCCGCCTTATTTTTATAACTTTCATCGACGGCCACATCGAAGTGAGTGACTGTCGTTTCAGTGCGGGTATCGCGGGTCGTTGGATCATTACCGAGACGACCGAGAATTGTGATTTGATTGAATCCAGCGCTCATAGTGAATCTCCTTCGGTAGTAAAGAAAAGGATTCCGAAGGTTCCTAGGGCTTCAGGGCGCTAGCTATTTTGATCTGTCCATCTCATGTCCAGAAATGTAAGAAATGGAAAGAATACATTGGCTGATGTGTAATTTTAGAATGGATACAATTCTACATAAACGAAAAAGCCCAGAATAAGAAGTGATACAGGCAACATAGAGTTTATAAAATTCTCTGCACTATGGTCAAATTCCGTTTTAATGGTCAAAATAGGGAGTGTCGAGGTTGCGCCTAGGATTAGCTCATGCCCTGTACTGTGATCTTGACTGCGTTACCTGTCGAATATTTGGCTGTTCGCGCCCATTTATCAGACCTTCAAGAGGAAGTCCATCCTCAAGGAACAATCTATGAACGGGGGCGTTTCGTTGCGAATGGGCAATCTTGGATTGTGGGTATTGCTGAGATTGGGGCCGGGAATCCTGGTGCTGCGCTGGAGGCGGAACGTGCGATAGCTCATTTTAAGCCAGATATCATTCTGTTTGTGGGTGTGGCAGGTGGAATTAAGGATGTAGCCTTGGGAGACGTTGTTGCTTCTACCAAGGTTTATGGCTATGAGTCAGGTAAGGCCGAACAACGCTTCAAGCCCAGGCCGGAAATTGGATTACCTGCTTACAGCTTGGAACAGCGGGCCAGGGCTGAAGCTAGAAAAGGAGACTGGATGCGGCGGTTGATGACTGTGATTGAACCAACTCCTCGCGTGTTTGTGGCTCCGATCGCGGCGGGGGAAAAGGTAATTGCCTCGACAGCATCGGATGTGTTTCAGTTTGTGTCTGAGAACTATGGGGATGCGATCGCGGTTGAAATGGAGGGGTTGGGGTTCTTAGAAGCGGTGCGAGCGAATCAACAGGTAGATGCGATGGTGATTCGGGGTATCTCCGATTTGATTAATGGTAAGAAGCAGGCAGATAAATTGGGTTCTCAGGAACTGGCCTCTCGCCATGCCAGTGCGTTTGCGTTTGCGATGTTGTCAAACTTGAAACTTGCGGATGAAGGGGGACGAGGAATTGTGGATGAACCGCGTCAGGAACGGATGGTTCAGAAAAATGTTGGCAATGTTAAGGGGTGGCAGACAGTAGTTCAGGGGGGACCTGCTTATATTGGTGAAATTCACATTCATGAAGGGACGGCGCAGAATCCCCCGCCTGCTAATCTGCTAGCTTTACCAAAGTCGGCTCAGGTGATGCATCTAGATTCGGCATCGCCCAGGGTCTTTATCAGCTATAGCCATGATTCTCAGGAGCATAAGGATCGGGTTCTGGAACTAGCCGATCGATTGCGGCAGGATGGGATTGACTGCACAATCGACCAGTATGAGGAGTCACCGAGTGAGGGATGGCAGCGCTGGATGCTGAATCAAGTTGATGAAGCAACCTTTGTCTTGGTGGCTTGTACAGAGCAGTACGATCGGCGCTTTCGCGGGCGTGAGACGGTAGGTAAAGGTAAGGGCGCTACCTGGGAAGGCGGCGTGATTATCCAGGAGCTTTACGACGATCAGGGGCAGAATGCAAAATTTATCCCAGTTAC
Organism: Synechococcales cyanobacterium; assembly: GCA_043739065.1. Classification (GTDB taxonomy): domain Bacteria; phylum Cyanobacteriota; class Cyanobacteriia; order Leptolyngbyales; family Leptolyngbyaceae; genus JAAFJU01. The sequence goes on from JAYUEU010000226.1 coordinate 2,056, forward strand.
TTTGACCCAAGAGGATGCCAACTTTATTCCCAGCCCGCTCCGTGGTACGACCAGCTATCGGCTGAATACCACCGATGGCTATGAGTTACTCTACCGTCGCCTCACAAATCAACCTAGGAAGCCGAAACCCGAACTGGGAAAGCTACAGACTTTGACTCCGCGTGATCGTAAGCAGGTATTCCCGGAAACTTCCCCTTCCAATCTAAGTAACTTCTTTGCCTTGGACGAGAATTGGGTTGGGCGCTCCCATTTGATCGGAGATTTGAGCCAGCGAGTTCGGAATTCTTGCCGATTATTGATGTTGGTGGGGGTTGCAGGCATTGGCAAAACTGCATTGGGAGAACGCATTGCTGTGGAGATATTGGACTGGATTGGAAATGACCGGACTCGACTTCATCAAGAGAATTTTGATGATGAACAGCAATCTTCTGATTTTGCCAGCGTTGCAGCACGGTGGCTAGAAAAATGGGGAGAGATCATAATGCCGGAAGATCGAAAAGACCCTCAACGGCTATTGCATCGCTTGATACGCTATCTTTGTGAAAATCGATATTTGGTACAAATCGACTCTCTGGAGAATATCTTGCAGGGTAACGAAGAGGAAGGCTGAATGCCTTTAAGGATGAATGGTGGATAAAATTCTTCGAGCACTATTTGAAATTTGAATCTTGTCAAAGCTGTATCATCTTGACTTCTCAAGATTTACCTGAACAGGTTGAAGCTCTTGGGGCTAGTTCGAAGAACCTCTGCTACTGCCAACCCTTGAGCGGTCTAGACCAATCAGAGCAGTTAGCCTTATTCGAGAAAACGGCATTGGATATCAGCCCTAATTCACCAGGCACACCTTACCTCAAACGTATCGGAAATGCTTACGAAGGACATCCTCTGGCACTACGAGTAATTGCAGGGGAAATCAAGAATAAGCCATTTGAAGGAAGTGTTATTGCCTATTGGGAAAGTTATGGCAGCGAAATAGTAGAAGTTGAGAAGGCGATTGTCGAAGCCCAAGAAGGAAAATTAACTGGATCTGAGGATAAGTGGCAACTCGATCGATTCACAAAGATGTTGAGAAGAAATGTTCGGTCACGCCTCAATAGAGACTTTGGTCGGCTTAAAGAAGATTTCAAATGGGCTTACGTTCTAATTTGTGAAGCATCAGTCTATCGGTACCCTGTTCCAGAAGATTTTTGGTTAAGTCACTTAGAAGATTGGGATCGCAACGAAGATGAACAAAAGGAAGCATTACAAATACTACGTGATCGGTATTTTGTTGAAGAATTACTTGAAAATAATCAGCTCTTATTACGGCAACACAATTTGATTCGCAGCGTGTCTCTAGAGCACCTGAAACAAATTGATAATGAAATAGGTGAATTAGCTAATGAGTAATACCAAACCTCCTGGTGAGTACATACTTGCTCAACTCAGCCTTAGTGCTTCCACCTTGAAATCATTAGATAAACGGCACAAGCGTAGTCATTATCGAGCTTGTATTAATTGGATAGAAAGCTATCAACCAAAATCAGATGAGTCAAGAGTACAACAAGTTTTTCATCTCATAGAAGCATTTTATCATCTTTGTGATGCTGAAGACTTAGAGAGAGCATCTAGCCTTTTTTTCATCCAAGCTACTCCCCATATTAATGAAGAATTACACAAGCAGCTTTATATCTGGGGTCTATATGATGAGTTCTTGGGTATAACATCGAGACTAATAGAGTTGTTAAACCGAAATTCAGAAATGGATGAAAATGCATATATTCTTAAGTCAATTTGTCTTAAAAATTTAGGGATAATTGAGTTCATACGGGGAAATTACGTTGTTTCTACCGATTATTATAAGCAACAATTAGAATTATCTAGAAAAATCGAAGATTTGGAAGGAGAATCTTCTGCCCTAATTGGTTTGGGGCAAAATTTAATAGTTTCAGGTGAGTACTTGAAAGCAAATGAAACCTATCTTTTTTTGCAAGATATTGCAGACAAAATATCTGATAAAAGACTTTTCAAAAAGTTGGTTATGGCTGCAAAATCAGGGTTAGGAAATATTCAAATCTATTTAGGGCAATATGAATTGGCAATACCATATTTCCAAGCTCAACTAACCATAGCAAGGCAATTGTCTGATGAGTCAGAAAAAATTCAAGCTCTTGCTAATCTTGGTAATGCTTATTCACTAACGGGAGATCATCTAGCCGCAGTAGAGAGTCAGTTGAGCGCGCTTAAAATCACTCACTTAATTCAGAATCCGCAGGACGAGGCAAAGATCCTAGCACATCTAGGATTTTCGTTCTATATTCAAAATGAATACAGAGCAGCCATTTCATTCTATAAACAGTCTCTCACTATTTCTCGCTCAATTGGACTCTTTTTACAAGAAGCAGAAGCTCTAGAAAAAGTCGGCGTTTTGGAAGGAAAGTTGGCTAAATCACGAGATGAGGCACAACTATCTCTAAGTCTTCTTAGCCAAGCTCTAGCTCAATTTAGAAAGGCTGCTAGTCCTTCTAATGAAGCAAGAGTTCTAAAAGAGATAGCCGAAGCATATGATGATCTTGGTGAAATCGAGCAAGCCATTGAAGCTTGCCAGAAGGCTCTAAAGCTTGCAGATGAGCAAAAACTTCCGCTATATGATCAATGTGCAAAGCTCAAGGAACATCTTTATGCCAAAAAAGATACTGATAAATTATCTGCTACTAATCAACTTATTACTAGAAAATTCCGTGTGATTGATTTAAATCAAAATAGTTGGATTAAAGCTGATATTGTTCTTTTAACTGCCACTGATATAGAGCTAAATGCTGTCTTAAGTAAGCTAAAAATTTATCCAGGGAAGAAGGATAAATTAAAAATATTTGAAGGTCCAGAAACATACTACGTGGGAAAATTTGGTGCATTCATCGCAGCAGTTACAAAATGTAGAATGGGATCAGTTGGTGAAGGGTCGGTCATTCTGGCGACCGATCAAGCACAACGGACATGGGAACCAAAAGCTATTATTATGGTAGGCATTGCTTTTGGGAGAGATTCAACGAAGCAGAAAATAGGAGACGTTTTGGTTGCTTCACAAATTATTTCCTATGAGCCACAACGTATCGGCGACCCTGTTCAACATCGTGGTAGTATCCCACCCAGCAATACTACACTGCTGAATCGATTCGAGAATGTTCATGATTGGGAATTTCCTAGTCTCGATGGATCCCCATGTAATCTTCAGGTTGGACCAATTTTGTCAGGTGAAAAATTGATTAATGATGAAGAATTTAAATCAGCTCTATTCCAACAATTTCCACAAGCTGTCGGCGGAGAGATGGAGGGTGCTGGTCTATGCGCGGCATCGGGACGAGTGGGTGTTGCATGGATTTAGTGGGTGTTGCATGGATTTTAGTAAAATCAATCTGTGATTGGGCAGACGGTACAAAAAATGATGAACACCATCCACTCGCCTCTGCTGCCGCTGTTTCTCTGGTTTATAAGGTATTTTCACAGAAAACAGTTCTTAATTCCATTAAGAGGGTATCTGAATGACACCCTGTAAGATTTTTATTAGCTATAGTCATGACTCTGAGAACCATCAACTGGCTGTTCTGAACCTTGCCGATCGCCTGCGAGAAGAAGGTATCGATTGCATCATCGACCAGTATGAAGAATCTCCATCCGAAGGTTGGGTACGTTGGGGAATCAACCAACTTGAAGCAGCCGAGTTTGTTCTGGTTGTTTGTACCCAACAATACAGCCGACTGTTTTCAGGGAAAGAAGAAACAGTTGAAGGAAAAGCGGCGAATTGGCAGGGAGCTACCATCACGCAAAGTATCTATGACTCTCAATCAAACCATACCAAATTTATTCCGATCGTACTCTCTACCCAAGATCGTACTCACATCCCATTAATTCTCCGCAGTGCCACAGCCTATGCCATCGATACAGATTACGAACAGCTTTACCGTCGGTTGACCAATCAATTTGCCACCCCAATGCCGGAACTTGGGGTAATTCGCCAACTGCCACGCCGCGATCGTCTGCAATTCTTCCTGGACAAAGATAGACAAAGCATCCTGAAAGAAGAGTTGTTGAGCGCCTCAAAAGGATTGCTAGACTGGAAAAGAACGCTCGGTAATAAGCAGCAAATTACTCGTCCAGAATTGGCACGACTGACCGATCGTATCGAAACCGAAACAGCTTCCACAACTATAGTCTTAGGTTCTCCTGGCTGTGGAAAGTCAGCACTCATGGCAACTCTAGGTCATTGGGCAGTCAGTGAGAGCCATGTACTGCTGGCAATTAAGGCAGATTATCTCAGCAAAACCGTTAATACCCCTGAAGACTTGCAGAAGGATATCCATCTCAGTTGGAATATCCACGATGCGATTAGGGCGATCGCTAACACCGATAAGGTTATTCTCCTGATTGACCAACTGGATGCTGTTGCGGAAATGCTCGATCGTCAGCCTGGACGTTTGAACGTCTTACTATCATTGATTCAATTCTTAGCAGGCACTAAAAATGTCCACATCGTCGCCACCTGTCGTGAGTTCGAGTTCCGCCACGGTACCCAATTTGCCCGCCTAGAGTCATTTGAGCGGATAGATTTGCATTTGCCGCCATGGGAAGATATTTCGCCGTTCTTAGAAGTAGCTCAACATAACCCAAATGCGATGGGCGAAGCCCTACAAGAATTACTGCAAAATCCTCTACACCTGGGAATTTTTCTGGAAATCGCAAAACCAGGTGATGTGTTTGAGTCTCTACCAAGATTATTAGATCAACTATGGAAACGGCGTATTGTTGATCAGCCTCAAGCTAAAGAATCTATTGCATTTCTAATTAAATTGGCTGACCGTATGACTGATGACGAAGTCTTGTGGGTACCAAGTGCGATCGCTGATGAAAATCCTAAAATCTGCGCTGCGCTGGAACAAGCTGGGATTTTGATGACGAACCCAGAGAACTCAACATTGGGATTCTGTCATCAGACTTTCTATGATCATACTCTGGCGCGGGCTTTTGCTCGGGGGTCGAAATCATTGACTGAACTTGTTTTCGACCGTCAAGATGGGATTTTCGTTCGACCGATTTTGCTGCGAAGCCTCAATTATTCACGGGGTACAGAACTTCCGGAGTACCAACGGCAATTAAAGACCTTACTCGCCAACTCCGATCAACCGATCAGACCCCACATTCGTACCTTACTACTTGAGTTTGTCGGCGCACAGACCGAACCTAATGCCACTGAAGCGAGTCTGCTCATTCCCTTGCTGAATTCGGAGACGGAGGGCATTAAAGTTTTGGATGCAATGATTGGGAGTCCTGGTTGGTTCAGAAAGTTGCGCAATCGGCCTGAATTTACTCAGTGGTTAGAAAAAATTGTAGAGCAAGCGGTTTATTGTTCTCCGCTTCTGACGACAGCAGCCAGCTTTGCAGCAGAA
>JAYUEU010000227.1:0-8201 GCA_043739065.1 Synechococcales cyanobacterium
TCATAATGCGGAATCCGGGACTCGAACCCGGATGCCCAAACGGGCACTAGGACCTGAACCTAGCGCGTCTACCAATTCCGCCAATTCCGCTTATTCAAAATGCCGCCAATTTCTTCGCCGCAACGCATTTCACTATTTCAGATTCCCTTACGACTGTCAAGCATTCCACGTTAAGTAGAATTCTGGAACACCTAGTAACTCACAAAATTGACATAAATTTGATATCGGAAAAGATGGGCTTGGGAACCTGACCAACGATCGTAGACATCGACCGACTTTCCTGTAAAATCAAACCCAATTCAACGATCTTGCGTTATTTAGTCATCGAGGGTATCGCTATTTCTTCTGTTCTTGGTTCTCTAGCCCCCAGTTCGGCGATCTCCTCAGGTCTGGCCGACGACGTTCTAAAAATTCAAGGTGGCAAAACCCTGAGCGGGCAAGTCACGATTAGTGGCGCAAAGAACTCTGCCCTTGCACTGATGGCGGGCACCCTTCTTTGTTCAGAAACCTGTCAGCTTCAGAATGTGCCGTCCTTGGTAGACATTCGTTTGATGACTAAAATTCTGACTTCTCTCGGCGTTAAGGTGACGATCAATGCTGATGTTGTTCAATTTGATCCGTCCCATTTGACCAGTACTGAAGCACCTTACGAATTAGTCAGTAAAATGCGCGGTAGTTTCTTTATTCTTGGGCCGCTCTTAGCGAGAATGGGAGAAGCGCGGGTGCCCATGCCCGGTGGTTGTTCAATTGGGAGCCGCCCGGTGGATTTGCATGTGCGCGGTCTACAATCCCTCGGAGCCGATGTGACGATCGAGCATGGGGTCGTTCATGCAAGAGCAAAAAACGGCAAACGGCTGGTTGGTGCTTCTATTTATCTTGACTCGCCAAGTGTCGGTGCAACGGAAAACATCATGATGGCGGCGACGCTGGCGGATGGGGAAACCATCATTGAGAATGCTGCACAAGAACCCGAAATTATCGATCTGGCCGGATTTTGTAATGCCATGGGTGCAAAAATTCAGGGTGCTGGAACCCATCGTATTGTGATTCAAGGGGTCGAGAAACTTCATTCGACTGACTATCGAGTGATTCCCGATCGGATTGAAGCGGCGACATTTATCTTAGCTGGAGCGATCACCCGATCGAGCATTGTCGTTAATGCGATTAACCTGTCCCATATCGCGCCTATTTTAGCCAAACTCAAAGAAATTGGAATTGGCTACGAAATAGAATCTCCAACATCCCTTCGGGTGACACCTGCTTCATCCTATTGTGGGACTGACATTGAAACGCAACCTCATCCTGGGTTTCCCACAGATGTTCAGTCGCCGTTCATGTCACTCTTGGCCTTGGCCGATGGTACTAGTGTTGTCACGGAAACGCTATTTGAAAATCGCTTCATGCACGTCGCAGAATTAACTCGCATGGGTGCAGACATTAAAGTCAAAGGCAATGTTGCCATGGTCAAAGGCGTGGCTTCGTTGTCTGGTGCACCCGTTATTGCTACGGATTTGAGAGCTTCTGCCGCATTGGTGATTGCAGGACTAGCGGCAGATGGGGAAACTATTGTCAGCGGTTTGCACCATATGGATCGAGGTTACGATCGGCTCGAAGCCAAGATGCAGGGACTCGGCGCAAATCTAACGCGCATCAAAATCGTCCAATCCGAGGTATAGGTTCACTATTTGGCCTGTTCGACGTATTGATCTAATATTGACAAACTTAGAATTGCCGCATGTACCCTACGGCAATTGTCGAACACAGACGCTTGAATCGAGGTTTCGTTATGTCTCTGGACTGGATTTCTACAGCCGATCGTCTAAAATCTCTACCGCCCTATGTTTTTGCTCGGCTAGATGAACTGAAGGCCAACGCACGAGCCGAAGGTGTCGATCTGATTGATTTGGGGATGGGAAATCCAGATGGTGCCACCCCAGCTCCTGTGATTGATTCGGCTATTCGAGCTTTGCAGGATGTCAAAAATCATGGCTATCCCCCCTTTGAAGGCACCCCAAATTTCCGAGCTTCAATTACAGACTGGTATGAGCGTCAATACAATGTCGTTTTAGACCCTAATGGGGAAGCGTTGCCGTTGCTTGGATCAAAAGAAGGCTTAACCCATTTGGCCTTGGCCTACATTAATCCAGGCGATCTAATTTTAGTCCCGAGTCCCGCCTATCCGCCCCATTTCCGAGGGCCGTTGATTGCTGGAGCAGAGATTTATCCGATGATGCTGTCGGCTAAAAATGACTGGCTGATTGATTTGGGCGCAATTCCTGATGATGTGGCCGATCGAGCTAAAATCATGTATTTCAATTATCCGAGTAATCCAACTACGGCTACGGCTCCTCGGGAATTTTTCGAGGATGTGGTGAAATTTGCGAAGAAGCATGAGATTTTGCTGGTTCACGATCAAGCTTATGCAGAGCTAGCGTTTGATGGCTATAAACCTACTAGTTTGCTAGAAATTCCTGGAGCAAAAGATATTGGGGTTGAATTCCACACCTTATCCAAAACTTATAATATGGCGGGCTGGCGGGTCGGTTTCGTAGTTGGCAATCGCCATGTCATTCAGGGATTACGGACGCTGAAAACCAATTTGGATTATGGTCTGTTTTCGGCATTGCAATGTGCGGCTGAGACGGCGCTTCAGCTTCCCGATCAGTATGTCGAAGAGGTTTGCGAACGCTATCGTAGTCGTCGAGACTTTTTGATTCAAGGTCTCGGTGAACTCGGCTGGACCATTCCCAAACCAAAAGCCACGATGTATCTGTGGATTCCCTGTTCAGTTGGAATGGATTCCACTACGTTTGCCTTGTCTGTTTTGCAGAAGACTGGCATTGTAGTCACACCCGGAAATGCATTTGGTGCAGGTGGCGAGGGCTATGTCCGAATTAGCCTGATTGCAGATCATAGCCGTATGACTGAAGCGCTTAATCGTTTGAAAAACGCAGGCATTCGCTATGATTCACCGATCGTTTGCTAAAGCACTCTAAATAAAAGACCCAGCTTGTTCAATAAGTTTCGATCGAACAAGCTGGGTTTCTAGTGTATTAAACGATATCGGAAAAACTAAGCTGCTTTCATCAAGCCATCAAACCAAGGTTTAAATTGATCGCGGCGAAAGACCTGCGCGCGTTGACGTTGATCAAACCTCACTAAGCTAGGTGCACCATGCAAACTTATACATTTGCGTAACCAAGTTGCGACTCCTTCGCCTGAATCAGAAGGCATCTCAGCCTGAAATGGACCATACATTAAGACCAGATGGCTATTGCTATAAAGGGGAGCATCTTCTTCAATCAAACGGGTGAGATAAGTATGCGGAGTATAGCTTTCATCATAGGAACGACGGCCCCCACTCCAACTTTTACTTGAACGCATTTCTGAAGACACATCACCTTCTACTTGATTACGACCATATCGACGACTGCGCTGCTGAGAATGTCTCTGAGACATATAACTCCTTAAATTTACGGGTAAGACCCTTCATATCGATTAGCAAATATCATTGCGTTCCCCGTTCTGTGTGGGCAATAGCAAATCACAAAATTGATATGGGTCAAAAATAAAAACAGTGCTAAGTACTTTGAAGCACTGAACCTACAGCTAAGTAAGCACGTTACTGGGAAACAAAACTCATTCCCGTATGCTTGTGTTGAGGTAGGTTAGGTGAAGAGATAAATTAATCAACCTTTCGTACTTATACAGTACTACCTTTTATGAAAGATGGCAACACACTATACTGAGTCTTGACCAAAATTATGTGGTGGGGACCACATATTGCCTCCATTCTCCATGGGATTATGGCGGATGAGAGACAGAGTTCGATACTATTATTGGAATCACTATTAGAATCAGAATCACTGTCGGAATTCGATTAAGCATTCTCATTTAAGTTAGAAACACTATTTCCTATGGCAGTCTACGAATATCGCGCAGGTCTTGAAGGCGTTCCCGCAACCCAATCTAGCATTAGCTTTGTGGATGGGCAAAAAGGGATTTTGGAATATCGAGGTATTGCTATTGAACATCTTGCGAGTCAAAGTACTTTTCTGGAGACTGCCTATCTTTTGATTTGGGGAGAGTTGCCCACTCGTTTGGAACTCGAAGACTTTAAGCAGGAAATCCAAGGTCATCGCCGCTTAAAATATAGGGTGCGAGACATGATGAAGTGTTTTCCCGAGAGCGGTCATCCGATGGACGCACTACAAGCCTGTGCGGCCGCTTTGGGCTTATTTTATTCTCGAAGAGAAATTGGCGATCCGGCTTATGTTCATGAAGCGGTTGTTCGTCTTTTGGCCAAGGTTCCAACTATGGTTGCCGCCTTTCAGCTCATGCGGAACGGGAATGATCCAGTGCAGCCTCGGGACGACCTTAGCTATGCGGCAAATTTTTTATACATGCTCAATGAGCGTGAACCCGATCCGTTCTTAGCTCATATTTTTGATGTGTGCCTGACGCTTCATGCCGAGCATACTATTAATGCTTCTACATTTTCGGCTATGGTCACTGCCTCAACACTGACGGATCCTTACGGGGTGATTGCATCAGCCGTGGGAACTTTGGCTGGTCCTCTGCATGGTGGGGCGGCTGAGGAAGTGGTGGGAATGCTAGAAATGATCGGCACGGTTGAAAATGTTCGGCCCTATGTTGAACATTGCGTTGCCAACAAAAAGAAAATTATGGGTTTCGGTCATCGGGTCTACAAAGTTAAGGATCCGCGTGCCACCATCTTGCAACATTTAGCTGAACAGCTCTTCGATCGGCTTGGACACGATCGTTATTACGATATAGCCGTCGAACTAGAAAAGGTTGTGAGTGAAAAGATGAGCTACAAGGGCATTTATCCCAACGTAGACTTTTACTCTGGCTTGGTTTATCGCAAGCTGGGCATCCCGACGGATCTCTATACGCCTGTATTTGCTATTTCACGAACTGCTGGCTGGTTAGCCCATTGGAAAGAGCAATTGGGCGAAAATCGAATCTTCAGACCAACGCAAATCTATACGGGACTCCATGGACTTGATTATGTCCCCATGGACGATCGCTAATGTAATGAGTCAGCAGCAGTAATTTTCTCTATTCCTGAAGGAAGATTATTACAAAAAAAGTGCCGTTAATGGGTGTGACCCCTCTTCACGAAAAAAAACTCATTTGCGATGATTAAGGAGTGACGATTTTCAGGAACTCCAGCCCTCAGAAGAAATTTTGGGGGTTTATTTTATGTTTGGATTTATTTCTGTTCTTGGCCCGATCGGATGATTTTAAAGCAACCATTGAGATTAAGTAATTCTTATATGAGGTAAAAATCTTTGCACCTAGCCCCATTGAAATGATTCTAGGCTCCAAGAGAAAGATATACTAGTAAAGTTGAGGTGGGTTATTCGAGTCATGGATTCGAGTCTCTAGAATAAGAAGCCGCGAGTGAGTCACGATGAATCCAGGAATTGATTTACAAGGAACCTTTATCGAATCTTTGCAGGGCTTTGGCCTTCCCGCAGGGGCCGCAAAGGCAATTTGGATGCCCTTACCTATGCTGATTGTGCTGGTGGGTTCGACGGTTGCCGTTCTGATTGCGGTGTGGATGGAGCGAAAGATTTCGGCTGCGGCCCAGCAACGGATTGGTCCTGAGTATATTGGCCCACTCGGAATCTTGGCTCCTTTGGCGGATGGCTTAAAGCTGGTATTTAAGGAAGATATTATCCCAGCAAAAGCAGATAAATGGCTGTTCACCTTCGGTCCGATGATTGTGGTGATCCCGGTTTTCCTATCCTTTTTGATTGTGCCCTTCGGTGAGAATTTGCTGATTAGCGATGTCGGGATGGGCGTTTTTCTGTGGATTGCCCTTTCAAGTGTGGTTCCGATCGGACTCTTAATGTCTGGTTATGCCTCGAATAATAAGTATTCTCTCTTGGGCGGACTTCGGGCCACGGCTCAATCCTTAGCTTACGAGATTCCGTTGGCATTGGCGGTGATGGCGATCGCCATGATGTCGAATTCCCTCAGTACTGTTGACATTGTTCAGCACCAAGCGGGTTACGGGTTGCTCGGATGGAATGTTTGGCGACAACCTATTGGGTTTGTGATCTTCTTCATTGCAGCGCTGGCTGAATGCGAACGGACTCCATTTGACTTGCCTGAAGCGGAAGAAGAACTAGTGGCTGGCTATCAGACTGAGTACTCCGGGATGAAGTTTGCGCTTTTTTATCTAGGGTCTTATGTCAACTTAACGCTTTCAGCCCTGTTAGTTTCGATTCTTTACCTAGGTGGATGGGAAGCTCCGATTCCGGTTGGGTTAATTGCAAGCACCTTCAATATTAGCGACACAACTCCTTGGTTGCAGGTAATTACGGGCGCTATTGGCATTTTGATGACGCTGTTGAAAACCTATGCATTGGTGTTTTTCATAGTGTTGATTCGATGGACAATTCCTCGGGTCCGTATTGATCAACTCCTAAATCTGGGCTGGAAGTTCCTGCTTCCGGTGGCGCTGGCTAACTTATTGGCGACAGCAGGATTGAAGCTAACGTTCCCAGCATTTTTTGGTGGATAGGTACGCTAGTTTTGATAGCTTGCCAGGTTGAATATTATTCAGTGCGATCGTAAATTTTAGAGAGCCACGCATCATGTTGAAATTTCTAAAGCAAGTTGGAGACTACACCAAAGATGTCGTCCAGTCTGCTAAATACATCGGTCAAGGACTCGCCGTCACCTTTGACCACATGCGTCGCCGCCCGGTGACAGTGCAGTACCCCTATGAAAAGCTGATTCCATCGGAACGGTTTCGGGGGCGAATTCATTTTGAGTTTGACAAATGTATTTCCTGTGAAGTTTGTGTCCGGGTTTGCCCGATTAACTTACCTGTTGTGGACTGGGAGTTTAATAAGACGACGAAGAAAAAAGAGCTGAAACATTACAGCATCGATTTTGGAGTTTGTATTTTTTGTGGAAATTGCGTTGAGTATTGCCCAACTAATTGTCTATCCATGACCGAGGAATATGAATTAGCGGTCTATGAACGTCATGAACTTAATTATGACAGCGTGGCGTTGGGTCGATTGCCCTATAAGGTGACGGATGACCCCATGGTGACTCCGATGCGTGAGTTTGCCTATCTGCCAGGGGGCGTGATGAATCCCCATAACCTTCCCGACGGATCTCGCAGGGCTGGCAAGACTCCCCAGGAAATTGTAGCGGAGACTCAAGCGGCTCAAGCAAAGGTTCCGGCCATTTCTGAAGGCTAGTCTGCAGGCTAATTGGGATTGGATTTAGAGTTAAGTTTGTAAGGAATGGAGGCCGATCGGTGAATTTGGCAGAAGGCGTACAAATAGTTTCGTTTGGAATATTAGCAGCGGCGGTGCTGATCTCGGCATTGGGCGTGGTGTTGCTGAAAAATGTGGTTTATTCTGCTTTTTTGTTAGGCGGCTCGTTTATTAGCATGGCAGGATTGTATTTCCTTCTGAATGCTGATTTTGTGGCAGCGGCGCAGGTTTTGGTCTATGTCGGGGCGATTAATGTTCTAATTTTGTTCGCCATTATGTTGGTAAACAAGCAGGAAGAATATGCCGTCGTGAAGGGGGCTGGCGTTCGTCAAGTGGCGACAGGGCTGGTGTGTTTGGGACTATTTGCACTATTGGGGACGATGGTGGTCTCGACTCCTTGGGCGATTTCGTCTGTGACTCCGGCGGGTGACGGCAGCATTGTGACGATCGGGATTCACTTCTTCACAGATTTTTTGTTGCCTTTTGAACTGGTGTCTGTGCTGCTGTTAATTGCGTTGGTTGGCGCGATTGTTTTGGCGCGGCGGGAGTTTGTTCCAGAAAATTTGTCGGCATCGGGCGAAGATGAAGCGTTGATGCTGCCTGAACGACAGAGAGAAATGGTGTCGAGCCGCGACGATAAATAGGGGCTTCTTCTTTTAGTCAGGATTTAAGGATTCATATGCAACTTCAGTATTTTCTTCTCATTGCCGCTGCTCTGTTTTGTATTGGTGTATTCGGGCTAGTTACAAGCCGAAATGCTGTACGAGTACTGATGTCCATTGAGTTGATGCTTAATGCAGTCAATCTGAATTTGATGGCATTTTCAAACTACGTTGATCCTAAAGAGATCAAGGGTCAGGTTTTTACCACATTTATCATCGCGATCGCGGCGGCTGAAGCGGCTGTGGGTTTAGCTATTGTTTTGGCCATTTATCG